>NZ_JBNNFM010000051.1:0-28423 GCF_050267765.1 Flavobacterium sp. NPDC079362
GACACCCTTGCATTCAGCTAACACTTCCCACTGTAAAGGCGTGTTCGGGACTTACACCCTAGAGTTATCGCCCATGCTGGGCACACAACAAAAAACCCGACAAATTCAAAATCTGTCGGGTTTTATTTTATATTGAAATAATTAAATTATTTATATTGATCCGGCGTTATCGTAATCTCAAACAAATAATCTTCTTTTTTATCATCATAATTATAAATCAAAGTAAAATTATTATCACGAAATGCTTTAAGTCCGGAATTTACTTTAACCGTACTCAGAAGACTTTCTTCAATATTTTGTTTTATTACCTCAATTTCTGCAGTTGCTTTCTCAACATTTAACAACGTCAAATTATACTGAACTACTTTATCTTTTGGCAAAGTCACGTTATCTAAACGAATTCCTTGCTGAATTACCAAAGGACAATTATCATTGTACTTCGCCACTAATTCAATCATTTCTTTATCTGCAGCAGGTTCTTTAAAAGAAAAATAAAGAATTAAAGCCAATGAAAATGCTACAATTGCACTTACTATTAAAACAGTTGATTTTTTACTCTTAGCGGTTTGCTGCATCTTTATAGTTTGTTTTGATGAAAATCTTATTTATCCTGAATCTTTTTCATTGCGTTATAATAAGCCGCACGACTTAGTGGTTCGTATTCTTCTGTTTCACCAAGCATTACCAATTTGTCATTATCAGTTTTACGGAAACTGTAGTTGGCAAGATTTCCTGTTCGGGTACAAACAGCGTGAACTTTAGTCACATATTCAGCTGTTGCCATAAGTGCCGGCATCGGACCGAAAGGATTTCCTTTAAAATCCATATCAAGTCCTGCAACTATCACACGAATTCCCTGATTGGCAAGATCATTACAAACTGTAACAATCTCATCATCAAAAAACTGCGCCTCATCAATACCAATAACATCGCAGCCTTGTGCTAAAATAGCAATGTTTGCAGCAGCGGGAACCGGTGTTGATCTAATTTCGTTGGCATCATGAGATACGACCATTTCATCATGATAACGGGTATCAATGGCAGGTTTAAAGATTTCGACTTTTTGTTTGGCAAATTGAGCGCGTTTTAGTCTGCGGATTAACTCCTCGGTTTTACCCGAAAACATTGATCCACAAATAACTTCAATCCAACCAAATTGTTCTTTGTGATTTACTGTATTTTCGAGAAACATTTTGTATTTTTCTACCTTTAAAAATGAATAGTTTTTATTACTTTGTACTGGTAATAAATCGACGTGAAAAATTGCTGATTTTTCACTTTTTCAAAAGTAGAAAATTTTTATCAAATCGAAGATTCGCAAGCTCGTATTAACAGAAATAAAAAAAAATCTTTCAGATTTCTACCAGGAATAAAGACATTCAAATACAAAATATACTAAAATACCCTATTCACTATAATTTCAACAGTTATGAAAAAAAAATTGGAAGCCGATTTAATCAGCATTGCACATCGAATTTTAAAGCTTAAAAACAAATCCGATATCAATCAGTTGTATCTTGAGACGCAGAAATTATACGAGAAACTAGCGGTTTTAAAGTTTGTAGACGAGAATTTTGATACTTTGAAACCAACAATTGGTCACAGCGAAATTACTTCTGAGATTGAATCTATTTTTGATAAAGAAAAAACAATTTCGGCAGAAGCAGAAATTGAAACCCCAGTTTTAGCAGAAGAAACTCCTATTGAAACAATCGACGAACCAGAAACTTTAGAAGAAATTAAATCAGAAGAAATCTCTACTGAAGAAATTCCTGAAGAAATCGTTGCCGAAGAAATCGTTGAAGAAATCGTCGTTGAAGAAATTGTTACTGAAGAAATCGTTGCAGAAATAAGGGAGGAAATAATTCCGGAACAAGTTGCTGAAGTTGTTGAAGAACCAATTATTAAAACAATAGAACAACTGATTATTGAAACTAAAGAAGATATCAATAACATTGAAGAACTTTCGTTTACCACAATCAGCGATTTAAAACCTATCCCCGACTTTGTTCCTCTTTTTGAATTAGAAGAAGAAGAAAAGGAAGAACCAATAATCGAAATTCCGGTAAAAAACTCTCCTATTACGATCTCTTTTGAGGATTTTGGAGTTAATTATGCCGATGCTCAATTTGTAAAAGTAGATAGTTATGAAAACGTTACTTCTACTCCAACTCCGGTTATAAACGAAGTTAAAGAGAAAAAAGAAACAGCTGAAACTGTTGTTATAGAAAAACCAGCTGAAACAAAAGCAGCCACTTTAAACGAAAAACTGGCTAAAGGTTTTCATATCGATCTAAACGACAGAATAGCTTTTACCAAAAACCTTTTCGGAAACAGTTCAGAAGATTACAGCCGTGTTTTAAATCAGCTGCTGACTTTTGACAATTATAGCGAAGCTCAGGAATTTATAGAAAATATGGTAAAACCGGATTATAACAACTGGGAAGGGAAAGACGATTATGCAGAACGTTTTCTTGGAATTGTAGAGAAGAAATTCTCATAAAGATTAAATACAAATTACACGAATTAACACGAATCTTTTCTCTGTAAATTTTTTAAAGACACTTATAATTAGTGTCACTTTGTAAAATTCGCGTTATAATTAAAATAGAATTCAGAAAAATTATGTCTAAATTATATATCGTTCCAACGCCAATTGGCAATCTCGAAGACATGACTTTTCGTGCCATCAGGATTCTGAAAGAAGTCGATTTGATCTTGGCAGAAGACACCAGAACAAGTGGCAAGTTGTTGAAGCATTTTGAAATTGGCACACACATGCACAGCCATCATATGCACAACGAGCACAAAACTACTGAGAATTTAATTGCGCGTTTGAAAGCCGGCGAAACTATCGCTTTGATTTCTGATGCTGGAACTCCGGCAATTTCAGACCCTGGTTTTTTATTGACACGCGCTTGTGTCGAAAATAAAATCGAAGTTGAATGTTTACCTGGCGCAACGGCTTTTGTCCCTGCTTTAGTAAACAGCGGATTACCAAATGATAAATTTGTTTTTGAAGGTTTCCTACCTGATAAAAAAGGACGTCAGACTCGTTTTTTGGCTTTAGCCGAAGAAACAAGAACGATGATTTTATACGTTTCTCCACACAAACTCGTTAAGACTTTAGCAGAATTTATTCAGTATTTTGGAGAAGACAGACAAGTTTGCGTTTCACGTGAATTATCAAAACTGCACGAAGAAAATGTTCGCGGAACTGCAAGGGAAGTTTTAACCCACTTCGAAAAAACTGCGCCACGCGGCGAAATTGTTGTTGTTGTTGCAGGAAAAACAATAATAAAAGAACCTAAGAAAAGTAAATTTTCTAAGGATGAAACAGAAGAAGACGAAGAAGATTAAAAAATATTTATGCCACAGATTAAAATGATTTCTCACAGATTAATAAAAAGTTTCATCACAAATTACACCAGTTATCACGAATCTAATTAGTGGCAATTTGTGTAATTCGTGGCAAAAAAAACATACTAGAAAAATCTTTTAATCATTTTATCCCGATAGCTACCGGGAGTGGCAAGAAACTTAAAAAATACAATTAATGAGCATTCAAACCTTTTTAGAAAAAGTAAAACAAACTCCGAACGAAATAACATTCCCCGAAACTATTGCAGTAATTGAGGAAAACTACAATTTTACTCCAACCACTTTCCAAAACGGAACACAACATAATGCAGCCGGAGAGAATTCTGGTTCCTGCAAATTGTTTTCTTTTGCAAAATTGCAAAACTTAAGCAAAGATGAAACTTTAGCTTGCTTTGGAGCTTTTTATTTCGACGACATTCTAGGAGATCCAAACGGAACGAATCACCAGAACATTAGAAATTTCATCAACTTAGGTTGGGATGGAATTAAGTTTGAAGGAAACGCTTTGGAGCTAAAATAAATTATTGATTGTCAGGCTGAGGCTGAGCGAAGTCGAAGCCACCGCAAAGAATCTCGACTCCGCTCGATTTGACAAAGTTAAAACAAAATATTTCTGCCAAGATTAAAAGGATTAACACACATTAAAAAATCCTTTTAAATAATTTATCCCGATAGCTATCGGGAGTGGCAATAAAAAAATACATTTCTGATTAAACGATTTTCGATTTCTTAAATCTAAAATTAACACTTTAAAATCTAAAATCAACAATGCGTTGGACATTAAAACAAAAACCTTCTCAAGATAAAGTCAGTCATTTGGCGCAAGCCTTAAATGTAGAAGATTTTGTAGCAACACTTTTGATTCAGCGTGGTATCGAAACTTTTGAAGATGCCAAAAATTTCTTTCGCCCTAAGTTAGAACATCTTCACGATCCTTTCTTAATGAAAGATATGGACAAAGCGGTTTCCCGAATAGAACTCGCGATCGAAAATCAGGAAAATATCCTGGTTTTTGGTGATTATGATGTTGACGGAACAACGGCTGTTTCTTTGGTTTCGGCGTATTTAAAATCACATTATCCAAATATTGCCACTTATATTCCGGATCGTTACGCGGAGGGTTACGGAATTTCTTTTAAAGGAATTGATTTTGCTGATGATAACGGATTCTCACTAATTATTGCACTCGACTGCGGAATCAAGTCTATTGAGCACATCGCATACGCCAAGGAAAAAAACATCGATTTTATTATTTGCGATCACCACAGACCCGGAGAATTTCTTCCGGATGCGGTTGCAGTTCTCGATCCTAAAAGAGATGATTGTTTTTATCCGTATGATGAATTGTGCGGTTGCGGAGTTGGTTTTAAACTGATTCAGGCTTTAGGTACAAATCGAGGAGAGACTATCGACGATTTGGTGCAATATCTGGATTTGGTAGCTACAGCAATTGCGGCAGACATTGTACCGATAACGGGAGAAAACAGGGTTTTGGCTTATTTTGGATTACAGGTAATCAATTCAGATCCGAGACCTGGAATTAAAGCTTTAGTACATCAGGTAAAAAAGAAAACACTGGATATTACCGATGTAGTTTTTATCGTTGCACCGCGAATAAATGCTGCCGGAAGGATCAAACACGGAAATCATGCGGTTGAATTGCTAACAGAATTCAACTTTGAACAAGCACAACAATTTGCATCTGAAATTGAGCAATACAATTCAGACAGAAAAGATCTGGACAAACAAATTACCAAAGAAGCTTTTCAGCAAATCCTGACAAATAACGAACAAGATCGATTCTCGACTGTTGTTTTTCAGGAGGACTGGCACAAAGGCGTAATCGGGATTGTAGCTTCAAGATTAATCGAAACTTATTACCGCCCTACTTTAGTTTTTACCAAAAGTGGCGATAAATATGCAGCATCTGCAAGATCTGTAAAAGGGTTTGATGTTTACAACGCCCTGGATGCTTGCTCGCAACACTTAGAGCAATTTGGAGGGCATATGTATGCTGCAGGAATGACATTGAAAGCAGAGAATTATAAAACGTTCAAACAAGCTTTTGAAAAACAAGTCGAGGAAACCATTTTACCTGAAATGAGAACTCCCGAAATCGAAGTTGATGCCGAAATTAATTTCAGCGATATTACTCCAAAACTAATCCGGATCTTAAAGCAATTTGAACCTTTTGGACCTTTGAATATGACACCCGTTTTTATGACGAAAGACGCAAAAGATACGGGTTACGCTAAAACTCTGGGAGCAGAAGAAGAACATTTGAGACTTTTTGTAAAACAGAATAACTCAGAAGGAATTGCAGCAATAGGTTTTGGTCTTGGTAAAAAAATAGACATTGTAAAAAATCAAAAACCTTTTCAGCTCGCCTATTCATTAGCTGAAAACGAGTGGAACGGGACTGTATCTACTCAACTTATGCTTAAAGACATTAGAACAAATGAAAACTAAAACAAACAAGCAAGATCCTTATCAAGCACTGCGTTACAGAGAATTTAATGTATTTTTAATATTGCGTTTTGCTATGGTTTTTGCCTGGTCAATGCAATTTATTGTTATTGAATGGGAAGTTTATAGTTTAACCAAAAATCCGCTTTCGTTAGGGTTAATTGGTTTAATGGAAGTAATTCCTGCTGTTTCAATGGCATTATTCGCCGGACACATGGTTGATCAGCGTGAGAAAAAAGGATTATTAGTTAAATGTATTCTGGGATTTTCGGTAATCAGTTTTGGATTATTTTTATTAACCTGGCCAAAAATAGTTGGTGGCTGGTCTACTGATGCTATTTTATATTCTATTTACTTTTTAGTTTTTCTTGGCGGATTGGTGCGTGCATTTCTTGGCCCGACTATTTTCTCGCTTTTATCTTTGATCGTGCCTAAAAAAGTATACCCGAATGCAGCAACCTGGAGCAGTTCGGTTTGGCAAATCGGAGCAGTTTTAGGACCTGCAATTGCAGGTTTTTCTATTAACTTTATTGGTGTTCACTGGTCAATGTGTTCTGTTTTTGCGTGTTCTCTTTTTGCATTAATTGCTTTATCTCAAATTAGTAAAAAACCAATATTAAATCCTAAAATTGGTGAACCTATAATGGAAAGCCTTAAAGAAGGAATAAAATTTGTTTTCAATAATAAAACTATTTTAGGAGTACTTTCTCTTGATATGGTTGCCGTTCTTTTTGGTGGAGCGGTTGCTTTATTACCTATTTTTGCTCAGGATATTTTAAAGGTAGGACCTGAAGGTTTTGGAGTTTTAAGAGCTGCTCCGGCAGTTGGCGCATTTATAACTATGATGATATCTGCTTATGTTCCTTTATACAAAAAAGCGGGAATGAAGCTTTTAGGTGCCATTTTTGTTTTTGGATTATCCATAATCCTATTTGGTGTTTCGACTATTTTTTGGGTTTCTGTGGTAGCTTTATTTTTAAGTGGTCTCGCAGATGGGATTTCTGTTGTTATTCGACAAACGATTTTGCAACTTAAAACTCCTGATCATATGCGTGGCCGTGTTGCTGCTGTGAACTCTATGTTTGTAGGATCTTCAAACGAATTAGGGGCTTTTGAAAGCGGCTTAACAGCAAAACTAATGACGCCTGTTATTTCTGTTGTCTTCGGAGGAAGCATGACTCTTTTAACGGTTTTGGGCTTTGGTTTAAAATCACCAACATTTAGAAACTTAGATCTCCGTAAAGACATGGAAGATCATCAGAACATGGAATAACTACATGAAAAATATATTTTTATTATTACTTCTTTCCCTAACATTCTTCGTTAACGGACAAAAACTTTATATAAAAACTTACGGAAACAAAAATGACAAACCCATTATTTTTGTTCATGGCGGCCCAAGCGGTAATGCAACACTTTTTGAAGGCACTCATACTGCCGAAGAACTTTCGAAAAAGGGCTTTTTTGTAATTGCTTATGACCGACGAGGCGAAGGAAGATCTGCAGACCCTAGTGCAACATTTACTTATCATGAAGCTTTTCAGGATTTAAATACTATTTATAAAACTTATAATCTAAAAAAAGCAACAATACTTGCTCATAGTTTTGGCGGATTAGTTGCTACGCTTTACTCTGAGAAATATCCTCAAAATGTCAGCGCGCTTGTATTGGCAGGAGCTTTGTTTTCGCAACAGGAAACATACAACCATATATTGGATTCCGTGAAAAAGATATACACTAAAAAAAATGATTCTGTTATGCTCGCCAAAGTAGCGAATGTAGAAAATCTTAATAAAAACTCTGCCGAATACAGAAAGGGATGTTTCGAACTTGCCAGTGAAAATAATTTCTTTAAGATTCCAAATCCTACTGAAGAATCTAAAAAACTATATGCCGATTACAACGCAAGTGAATTTTTCAAAACCAATATCCGAAATAAAAATGCGCCTTTACTTTTCTATAAAAATGAAAAACAAAATAACATTGACAGCAGGCCTATTTTAAATAAAATAAAAAGTAAAGGCATTCCTATTTATGCATTTTATGGTAAACAAGATGGCATTTTTTCTACTAAACAAATCAATTCGATCAAAAATTTAGTCGGAGAGAATCACTTTTCCTTACTTGATAATTGCTCCCATTATCTGTTTGTAGACCAACAAAATGAATTTCTGTTCCAGATTAAAAAATGGCTTAAATAAAACTCTTAATTCATATAAATGTGAGAAATTTAAGATACGCTTTTTAAAATGAACTTACATTACTTGTATGGTGAACAAATTCTCAAAATTTATGAGTTTTTTATTTAGAATTAATATAAATAATATTTATATTTGTTGGAATAAAAGATTTTGCAATGAGAGAAATAGAACAATTATACCATAATAATTTCGGAATTGCCTTTTACTGGAAAAAGGAAAACGAAACTATCACTGATAAAATACAATTAGTTTTTAAGGAAACCGGTTTTTATTTTACGGTTCAGGAATTGAATTATTTTTGCGATTTAATCGAAGACAGTATGATCGAAAATGCTTGTTGCGAAGCTTGCGAATTAAAAAACTCATGTCACAAATTCTTACTTAAAACTCCATGTGCAGCAATAGATTTAGCTGTTTCTGTAAAAGAGCTTAAATCAATCAAGGATTTAGTCGAAGGTTCTTTGTTCAGAATCGAACTTGACGAATATGTTTATGGAGTTGGCTTAAACTAAGAAGCATTCTAAATATTTTAACATCATCTTTTCATTATTGAAATATATTTTAATTTTCTTCAAAAAAAAGTATATTTACAGCAATGAAAAAAAACTGTATTCTTTTTGCTGTTGTTATTTTGTTGGCTTTTTTAACGAGCTGCAAAAACGAATCTGATAATTATATTGACCCTCGAGGAACCAATTATGCAGGTTCTGAAAGCTGTATTCAATGTCATAAGACACAATATGAAACGGCTTTTCATAGTTCGCATTTCAAAGCTACATCTCCCGCTACCAAAGAAAATATTTTAGGTCATTTTACTAATGGTCACAATACTTTTGTTTATGATAAAGACACAAAACTGGTTATGGAAGAGCGCAATGACACTTTTTATCAGGTTCTTTATAAAAAGGGCAAAGAAGTTGAAGCTCATTCATTTGATGTTCTTTTTGGCACTAAACACGCTCAAACAAGTGCTTTCTGGAAAGATCATTATACCTATGAACTTCCTGTATCCTATTATAAATCCCTGAACAGCTGGGCAACGAGTCCGGGATATTCAGCTACAGTTGCAAATTTCGGAAGAAAAATAGGAAAAGAATGTTATGCTTGCCATAGTTCGAATATTGCCAGCAGATACATTACCACAAGCTCAGACAGTATTAACTTTACGAATATGGAAGTTGAGGATTTTATGGATCCTAATACTATCGTTTACGGTATTGATTGTGAACGTTGCCACGGACCGGCCAAACAACATGTCCGAAAACATCTGAAATTTCCCGATCTTAAGGTTGCTCAAGACATAACTTCGTTTAAAAACCTCAACCGTCAACAAAAAATTGATGCATGTGCAATTTGTCATTCCGGAAATGATAAACTAAAAGTAAAATCACGTTTTCAATTCAAACCCGGTGATGATTTATTAGATTATTTTAGAGGAGTACCGGGATCAGAAGAAAATGCTCATTTTGATGTACACGGAAATCAGTTAGGATTGTTGGCGCAAAGTAAATGTTTCAAAAAAAGCGAAACCATGGATTGTATGACTTGCCATAATCCGCACGCGAATGCTTCAGAAAATCTGGCAAGCTATTCTAAAATTTGCATGAGTTGCCATCAGGGAATTCAGCATAATGCGGCAACATCAAAAACGACCTCAGCAAGTGTACTTGCCAACAATTGTGTCGAATGTCATATGCCAAAGACAATGTCGAATGCTATTAAATTTCAAGCTTCAAACAATAAAGAAATGTCTAATTATATTTTGAGAACGCACAAAATTGGAATTTATTCAGCGAACAAATAATAATTATTGTTCGAATTTTTGAAGTTCAAAAGTTACTCCGTCAAAAACACCGTACGTAAAATAACCAATCCAGTCGCCCAGATTTACATATTTGGCATCTTGCCCAACCTCTATAATCATAGGTAAATGCCGATGACCAAAAATAAAGTAATTGTAATGTTTGGTTTCCAGTTTACGTTTTGCGTATAAAACCAGCCATTCATTTTCTTCTCCTAAAAATTTTACATCTTCATCTCCTGAAATCAATTTGTTTTTAACGGATAGATATTGTGCTAAACTTACCCCAACATCAGGATGCAGCCAACGGAAAAGCCATTTAGAAAACGGATTTGTAAATACCTTTTTCATTCGCTTATATCCTTTATCACCAGGACCTTTTCCGTCACCGTGACCAATTAAGAAAGTTTTTCCGTTAAAAGTAAATTCCTTATTATCATGATAAACAGGAATGTTCAATTCGGTTTCAAAATAATCATTCATCCATAAATCGTGGTTTCCTACGAAAAAATAAATCGGAATTCCACTATCGCGAATTTCAGCTAATTTCCCTAAAACACGCACAAATCCTTTAGGCACAACCGTTTTATATTCGAACCAAAAATCGAACAAATCTCCCAGTAAAAAGATAGCTTCGGCATCTTGTTTTACAACATCCAGCCACGCTACAAATTTTTGTTCGCGCGGTAAACTCAACTCAGGAGTTGGAGCCCCAAAATGCTGATCAGAAGCGAAATATACTTTTTTCATTCGATTATTTAGATTGTTAGACTACTTAGATTATTAGACTTTGTTCTACTGTCATTATAAGTCAAGTCGAAGAATTGGAATTTGGAATTTAAAAAATTGGAATTTCTCTAGATATTATCAGATGCGTACCATTCTGCAAACGAAGATTCTGTTTCCTGAAGTTTAAGCGAGAAAAGAGAAATATCTTTAGGTAAACGTGCAATAATTCTATCTGCAAAATCAACGACCATATTTTCGCTTGTTGGCTGATAATCTACCAAAATTACGTGATGACCACGATTTTTAAGTTCATTTGCCAATTCGATATGTGGAGTCGTTTCGTTAAAAACTGTCGCATGATCAAACTGATCAACGATTTCTTCTTTTACAATTTTCTTTAGATCAGAAAAATCGATCACCATTCCGAATTTCACATTCGATCGGTCTGTGATTGGCGAACCAATAACCGTTACCGATAATTTATAACTGTGCCCGTGAACGTTTTTACATTTTCCGTCGTAACCGTACAAAGCATGTCCGGTTTCGAAACTAAATTGTTTTGTAATTCTGATATTACTCATCGATTTGATTTTTAGGTTGCAAATTTACAAATTAATAACCGTTTTTATCTCTTTTTTTAGCGCTGTTATACATCCAGTATGCAAGTACTATTAAAACCACAAAAGGAATAAACGATCCAATAACAACTCCCATCTGATAACTGCTATCAGGAGCCGTTTTAATTTTCTCCGCAACATCTACTTTCTGAAACAATGAAATGATATACATATTATATAATTTTACTTTAACACTTAGGCAAACAATCATTTACCACATCCTAAACTTTGTCAAAGTTTAAAACTTTTACAAAGTTATCGCAACGGAACTGTGACTAAAAACTTTATTTTTTAAACTGTGTCAATGCCTTTCTCGAAAAATCAGACAGAACCAATTTTCCTGTAATAGCTGCACGCTCAATCAGCAACGATTCCCAATGTTCAGTTCCTTCCCATATAATTTTTTTCATTTCCAGTAATGCTTCGGGATTGTATGCGCTTAATTTTTGAGCAAAATTTATTACAGCATTATCCAGATTTTCCGCATTATGAATCTCAGAGAACAATTTATTCTCCAAAGCCCACTGTGCCGACTTCCATTCATGTGCTGCCAAAGTCATTTCGGTCATTGCGGTTTTTCCTATTTTACGAGAAACGGCAGGTTCAATCACAAACGGACCAATACCAATCGCTAACTCAGATAATTTTACAGCACTTTCAGGAGTTGCCAGAACATAATCGCAAGCCGAAATAATACCAACACCTCCGCCAACAGCTTTTCCTTGTACGCGGCCTATAATTAGCTTAGCGCAATTTCGCATTGCGTTTAGTAAATGTGCAAAACCAGAGAAAAATTCTGTTCCTTGTTGCTCATTTTCAACCTGCAAAAGCTCATCAAACGAGGCACCAGAACAAAAAGTCTTCACTCCCTCACTTTGCAGCACAATTACCGAAACGTCATCATTATAACTTAAAGAATTAATTTCAGCCGTTAAGCGATCTAATAATTGACGTGGAAAAGAATTACTTGCCGGATGGCCAAATTGTACCGTAACGACTGCATTAGTAAAAGTAGTTTGTAAAGAACCGTTTTGATTTTCTGAACTCATAAAAATATATTTGATCGTAAAGTTACGGTTTTGAAAAATAATTTTGCCCGAACGCGATTTGAAATTTGTTTTTTGAAAATTAATTGACTTTATTTGCTATCGCATTTGGGGGATTAGCTCATTTGGCTAGAGTGCTTGCCTGGCAGGCAAGAGGTGACCGGTTCGAATCCGGTATTCTCCACAAAAAACCGTATTACTTAATTGGAATACGGTTTTTTTTAATTAAAATTCCCTAACCAAAAACACTAAATACCAATTAATCAAATGAAAAACATTTTTTTCTCAGTTTTACTGGTTCTTGTAAGCATTACCATTTTTGCACAAGAATTTAAAATTAAAAAAGGAGAAGTCCTTTTAGACGGCAAGCCAATTGCCAAAATGTCGACCAAAGTACTTAGAGAATACAAAATCTCTAATCTGGACGGCACAAATACCATTACAGCCTACATGAGAGTTTGTACTGCTACAACTCCGGGAAAAAGTTACATTGAAGTTTATAATGAAACTGACAAAACATCTAATGATCTTGATTTTGCAAAATATTCGCCTTTCAATATCGACAGAAGTATTATCCAGACTTTGTTTGCAAAAGAAATGATTACTGAAAATGGCGTTCAATTAGAAAAAGTAAATGCTTTTTTAAATGATACTCCAACTGGTTTAGGAGAAAAATATGGCTGTAAACAACAAAGCGCTGAAAAAGAAATTACAGATGCATTAGCTTTGACAATAGATGACAGCGGAAATATCCTTAGCAAAAACCAAAAAATTGGTTATATCTCAATGATCACAAGCACAGGAAATGCTTCAGGAGCGGTTGAAAAATATGAAGTAACAAATTTAGATCATAAACTAATTGGTACCTGGTATGCAAAATTCGGGATGGTTAAAGGATATGACAAACCATTAAACCAGGAGATTTTTACTGTTGACCAAAAAGTTTTTAAAGTAGAATTTAATAATGGAGGAAATTTTATTGGTTATAAAATGAGCCAGGATGTTACCGCAATTAATATTGTAAAAAAATTAGTTGGAAACGGATATTCTTTAGGTCATCAATAAACTCACCTAAAACAAGGTTCCAAAAAAGGAGTTAGTATTTGAAATACTAACTCCTTTTTTTTATCCCGTTAATTACTTTTCATTTCCAGAATTCTCAAAATCTATTTCATCTTCATTGGGTTTTGTTTTCTTATATATCTCTATTATTCCTGTAAGTTGTCTTAAAGTATTACAATCAAAACTTATAGGGTCTACTTTATAGCCTTTCTCTTCATTTATTTGTTTAAAATAAATAAGCCATGAAAAAACTAATTTTATTATTTGCTTTGATCCTCATTACTTCTTGTTCAAAAGATGATACAAATTATGAGCAAGATATATTTAATGATGATAATTATATGTATTTTGATCCTCCTGCTTGGTTATGGGGAACCTGGACAAATATTCAGGGTGATAAAATAACATTTACACGAAATAATCTAATTTTCAGTGAATATGGAAATCCCATTAATTCTGCTAATGAAGAAATTGCGTATTATGAGAAGAGTTTTGTAAACCCCAATATTCAGGAAACTGCCTATGCGAATTATTACAGCTTAAAATATAATTACGACAATGATTACCGAATGAGGTTTAATATCATTCAGGTATCCGAAAGAATGATTAACATAAGTGGCTTGTTTACAGGAACATTTACTAAAAATTAATCCTTTCTATTCTAAAGTAAAAACCCTTGCAGATGCAATCCTGCAAGGGTTTTTATTTTTATCTCAATCCTTACTTTTCATTAGCAGAATCCTCGAAATCTATTTCATCCTCTTCCGGTTTTTTAAAATCGTTATTCAATAAATCCGTAAGTTTCTTTTTCTCTTTCTGGTTCTTTTTTGTAATAAATGCAATCAAAAAAATTACTACCACAACTAAAACTCCTATTATAACCCAATTGATTTCCATAGTCTTTAATTTTAACTAAATATAAGCTTTTTGAGTATTCAAAATATTACCAAAACGTTAAAAATGAACACTATAAAAAACAATAAGCAAAAAAAAGAGACAATTCGTGTCGCGGCCAGATAAGAGCATTTATTTTTTGTCAGAAATCTTTTTTATATTTAAAACTTCTAAAAGACTATTCTAAAAAACAAATGATTAAAAATTTAAAGAGAAGCCTCTCCATTGGTTTATTAATTTTCATCACTACTATTTTACAAATTTATTGGTCTGTAGGACAATTTTCACAAAGGATGTCAAGCGGCAATCCTGACGCTTCATTTTTTGATGATGCTTATCTTATGTCATTATTTACAACTGTTTTCTTAATATTTTTATTTCTTTTGCTTTACCTTATTCAAAACATTTATCTAAAATTTACCAGCCAATTCGTTCTTTTAATTTCAACATGGTTTTTCTGGAATTACACCGTTTTTGTAGATAGGGAATCATCCTGGAGCACATATACTTTTAAAGAAGAACTTTTTTATACTGTTTCGGTTTCTATTCTGCCAATTTTAGTTTTATCTATTCCTACTCTGTTTGCTTTAAATTATATCTTAAAAAACCGTGAATCCAAATAGAAAACCCATCCTGCTAAGAGTATATTTAATACTAAGCTCACTTCTCATTATAGATTGTTTGCTGTATTACAATCAATTTATTAGTTTAAGGGGTTATTATAGCGATGTTGCTTTATTTTGGTTTTGGATTGTTACAACTTTTGCAGTAATTGTACTATTTTGGAAAAAAATAATGGCAAAACTGCTTCTGGCAGGAATGTTATTAGCTCTAATCGCTAGCATTTTGCCAATGATGATCCCTTTTTTCGCATTATTATTTGCCACAACTCCATTAGGATTAATCACAGATAAAGACTTAAATAAAAAATATCGGGCTCAGACTGTTGGTTATAGTGTAATGACACAACCATGGCTTGAAGTAATAGAAAAACATGGTCTTTTTGAAAAAAGAGTAATTACAAGTACCGATTATCAACTTATGGATGATAGAAGAAATATAAAAGTTAGCTACGCAAAAGATATCATTTTTAATCACGAAACTGACAGTACTTTAACCCTTACCTTATTTTACGGCGGGGCAAATAAAACCATAACTTTCGACAAAAACACAGGAAATATTTTGGCAGTAAAATTGAATTGAACTAAAGACCAAACAACATGACACTATTACTCCGTTGGCTACTCATACCCATAATCGCATTGATTATATTGCTGTTCTGGAAAGGCATCCCAATCATGATAAAATCAGTATTATTAATTATTCCCCTAATCCTGATTGTTGGCTGGTTTGGCCATGAAGGCGCATTTACAGGAAGTGGCGGATTAGCAAAAGCATACGGTTTGTTATCCTTGGCAGTATTTTTATTTTGTTATGAAATTGGTTTGCTCTTTCATCGTTATTATTTGGCAAAAAAAGACGCAAATACTATAGAAGATGATGTATTGCTAATTATAGGTTTGGTATTATTAATGGCATCATTTGTTTATTTTTTAATTGTAATTTCAAAATAACGAAACATATTATCTTATTATTTTTAATTTTCAGGAGCAGAATTCCCTTTTAAAAAAGACCAATTGTCCCGCTTTCAGCTCTATCTTTTTCCTGCTAAAAGAAGCAGTAAAAAAGATACCGCTTCCATCGGAGGTAGATTAGAAGTTTTAGTTTTTACAAAAACTTTTTAGCTAAATTATTTATATGAAAAATTGTATTTTTGTTTACGCCAAAACAATACAAAATAGTAACGTACACAAACAAACCCGTTTTTTACCAAAAATTATTTTGTAAAAGAATTTTAAATACTTTTGAAATACAAAACCATTTGGGCAAGCTGGACGAAGTACGACCGCTGCCCTGAAATATATGTAAACCCGAAACTAACTTTTGTAGTTGTAGACGGTTATATAGTAAAACACAAAAGAAAATAAAAAGATGTGATAGTGCGAATTTACAATCCTTGCCCACAAAGAAAAACACGTTTTCACTACCCAAACTTAATCGATCTTCCAGAAAATTATCTACCCAAAACAGTAGGTTTCTTTGACTTTGTATAAACACGATCTGGCTTGTTGTCCCAGGAAATTACAAGACGGTCTTTTGTTACTTTTTTTATTTTTGCCAAATACCATTTATAACGAGAATAATGTACCCAAAGAGAATCGTTTGTATAATTACAATCGTAAACTTTGCCATTGCTATCGTCTACAAAATAATCAGAATTGATTTCCATTTTACTAAAATCGCCTTTCCCACGAGATTCCCATTTACCGTATGCGTCAGCAATATTTAAAGGTTCTTTTTTCTTTCCAAAAGTTAGATTGAACGCATCTCTTCTGGAGAATTCATTTAATCCTTTGTTTTGTATTGTACTAAAAAATGCTTTTTTGTCATAGATTTTTAGTGGTTTCCAATCAGTATCTAAAATTGCAATTTTAAAATCTTTAGGAAAACCTACCAATGTATCATTAGAGTGTAAAGGCAATACAACATATTGTTCAGTTCCTTTATCTAACACAAGCGGATCTGTAACATTATTTTTTTTTCGCAATTGCCATTCATCACTTATTTCTTTTACAATTCGTACTGAATCTAATGGATCATAAACCAATTTATATTCTTCTTCGTGTTCACTAATAAATTTTTTGTGACTCGTTAAAGCAGTTTTAATTTCCTGATTTTTATAAAAAGTAATTTCTTCTTCAGAAAATTTACAATCTATATCAATCACTATTTTTTGATCAGAGTCATTTTTCAAATTCAGATATAAAAACCCATTTTCAAATTTATAAGGCTCAGGTTCCCTTGTAGTAGCAATAAAAGAGAAAGAAGAAAGAAGAAAAATAAATTTCAGAAAGACTGGCTGAACTTTATATACAATTGGATCTTTCTTTAATAACTGAAAAGAAACAAGAACACTAACTAAAGCTATAGTATCTGAAAAATCGACGATACGGTAGAAACCAAATAGATCTACAAAACTTTCTGAAAAATGACTTTTCCAGAAACAAAAAAATAAAACAGTAGCAATATGAATTTCTTTGATTCTTTTAGGAAAAAGAACACTCCAGAAAAAAGGAAAAACAACTAACCCTGCAAAATCAGATAACTTTCCGGTGAGATAATTATGAAAGACCGTTTTTAAGAACAAGTCATTTAAAAGAAGAATCAATAACGAAATAAGAAAAACAGGATGTGCTAATCTATTTAAATTTTTTATCATATTTGATTTGACATTATTGAGTAATGGGCATATGAAAAATCAAATTTCAAGCCAAAGAATGCTGTACTTAGCTTTCAATCAATTCGATAATGATATTTGCAATTCGTTCCATAAAAAAATAAAGAATTTTAATCTATTGAAGATTTTCCTCCCCTTTTATATACTTCTTATAATATTTTAAAAAATACAACGGAAAAAACGCTAACGCAATGGGAATATATATAGCGCCAAAAGCTTCATTATATTTTATGACTGAAGCCTCTAATACTAATACAAAAATGTACATTAAAATTGTGAATACATAATACATTCTTTTTGCGTTGTCTTTATCAAAATAGATAAATAGTGATGAAATGAATAAGATAACGTACAGAAACAGATTAAAGAAATATATTGGAATTTCTCCTTTGGATCTTAAATCTCCCTGAAAATAAAAGTTTGTAAAAAACATCAGAAAAATAAAACCCGTAACAAAATCAGATACTAAATGCGACCCTACTTTGTAGGATATAAAACAAATAACGAATAAAAAAGCAAACTCAAAGAAATAATCCGACATATTCAATTCATTAAATGTTTTTATAATTTCAAGACAGAAAATTTTTGCGCCTTAGAACTTTCGTAGCAAACCTAATTCAATAAATACCCAAACCTAATCGATCCAAAAAAATAACCTGAATTGGTATTCGTCTCCGGATCTTTTAGTTCTCGTCCTCTATATATAAAGGAATACGACATATTGAAGTTGTTGTGACGATACTTTAAACCAAACTCAGCATTAAAACGAAGCGGCTCAAGCTCGAAAGTAAGCGGACTTGTATTGCTAAACATGCTTCCCTGAATCGTCGCATCATAAAACTGATAGTTGACACTGGGCATCGCATAAAAATAAAATTCCCTGATATTGTATTGCGGCTGAGAACTTATCGAAGCGTCGTGCAAATTCGAATCATAAATTGGGAGTAATTTCTTAAAACCTATTCGGGTCAGGAATCCTGTAGAAACCCCGTCAAAGATGGTTCCCAGATTAGCTTCGGACTGAAAATGAAGATCGATAAAATCATTGTGTTTGGTTGGAAACATTTTCTTCGAATACATTACATGTGCCTGAACAGCAAAAGCATTATGCAATTGGTTTTCCCAACCAAAAACTTCTTTATACCCAATAATATGATGAAAACTTTCCTGAGTTTCTTTCCCTAGCGCATTTGGTCCCATGAAGCCCAACTGAAAATCAGTTTTCAGGACAGCTTCACTTTGGTAAAAAAAGCTTCTTCCGGCTTCGGCAAAAAGATAACCGGTAAAAGGGCGATCATTTATAGTTACCGCCGCTTCATTAATAAATCTCGGATTATAAATATATTGCCCGATACGAAATTCAGTAATTTTTTTATTGATTTTCGGATTCTCATTCTTCGATAAAAAACGATAAAATAGCTCTATACCGTTCGTATAATACATATCATTTTTAGATGATGTATATAAGTCATTATCCGTAATTAAACCAATTTCGGCAGTTTTCGCCTGTCCAAAAGACAAAGCCGATGTCAATGCCAGAAGCGCAATAAAAGATTTTTTATTTCGCATGGTAATTTATTTTTCCAACAGAACGCATTTCACGAACAATTCTTTCTTTTCTTCTGTTGATATAACTTGAAGATCCTGTTGCCTTAAACTTTCTTGGGTTGGGTAAAATTGCTGCAATTCCAGCAGCCTGCATAGGCGTTAAACTTGATGCATCACGACGGTACCAATGTTCTGTTGCGGCATAAGCTCCATAAACACCATCTCCCATTTCTATACTATTCAGATAAACTTCCATGATACGTTCTTTACCCCAGATTAGTTCAATTAAAACCGTAAAATAAGCTTCTAAGCCTTTACGGAGATAACTTTTGCCTTGCCATAAAAACACGTTTTTCGCAGTTTGCTGCGAGATTGTACTTCCACCACGAATTCGACGTCCGCGTTCATTGCTTTTATAGGCTTTCTGAAGAGCTTTAAAATCGAAACCGTTATGCTTTAAAAAAGTTCCATCTTCACTGGCAATAACTGCTTTTTGTAAATTCATTGAGATTTTCTCGATTGGCTCCCAATCGTGATCAAAGAAAACTTCCTTGCCATCTAATTTATTTTCGATAGCACGAATTATCATTAACGGTGTAAAAGGTACCGGAATATATTTGAAGAATACAACAGACGCAATTGAAATCCCGAAGAACCACAAACATAATTTAATAAAAAACCATTTTACTTTTTCGCCAAAAGAGCGATTGCCTTTTTTGGATGTTGTTTTAGATTTCGGTTTGTTAACCGTTGATTTTGGCGCTGGTTTTGCTGCCGGTTTTGGTATCGGTCTTTTGGTTACTCCCATTATATTAAATCTGCTAATTCTGTTTTTATTATATTTCAGGTTACTATATTAATTCCGCTCAAACGTATTTTACAAAACACGTTTTCAAACAGTTGAACAGCAACAGGATTTTACTATTTCCTATTTCAAAGATTCCGCTCCAACGAGGAGCAATCCGGAAATCCTGATTCGGTAAAATTACATTTTTAAGTAAATCTTACAATTTATTTTCTACAATTTTCGTCAGGACAAATTCTGCGGTCAAATTTTTATAAAAATACTGCTTTTTGGTTCACCATATAAGTAATATAAGTTCATTTAAAAGTTTTCTTGTCACGTATAAAAATAACTTTTAAAACATTTTATTTTTAAATTAAGCGTTATAGAGATTAAGAAAAATCAAGCATTACTTATTAATATGACTTAATCCCGTAATAGCAAAAAGCAAACCTTAAAATGAACTTATATTACTTATATGGTTTAATACTTTTTAACATTTACTGCTAAAATATATTTGTACTTTTAGCCTCACGAATATTAGAATTTTATTATGAAAAAAGTATTATTTACAACCTTAATAATGATGAGTTTAAACGCTATCGGACAGAATGTAATGTCTCCGGAATTGTTATGGAAATTAGGAAGAGTGAGTGCTCTTGGACTTTCAAAAGATGCGAAGAATGTTGTTTTTAAGGTTTCGACTCCTTCTATCGAAGAAAACAAATCGTCTTCTAAATTTTACATTATCCCTGTAAATGGCGGAAATGCAACTGAAATCAAAGACACAAAAGAGGTTATAGCTGATAAAAATGTTTCTCCTGATGGAAAATTTTTAGTTTACAACGAAGAAGTAAAAATCGACAAGGTTTTAGGTAAAGATTTTTATCCAAAACTGGACAAATCAGATGCTCAAATTTATGATGGTTTAGATTATCGTCATTGGGACACCTGGAACGAAGGTAAATTTAACCACGTTTTTTATAAAGAAAACAAAGACGGTGCAAAAGGAATTGACATCCTGAAAGGCGAAAACTTTGATTCTCCTCAAAAACCTTTTGGTGGCGACGAAGATTATATCTGGTCTCCTGACGGAAAAAGCATTTTGTATGTATGCAAGAAAAAAGCAGGAACGCAATATGCAATTTCTACCAATACCGATATCTACGAGTACAATTTAGATACTCAGAAAACGATCAATAGAACTGAAGAGAATTTAGGTTACGATATGGCACCTCAATTTTCTCCAACAGGAAATTTGACCTGGTTACAAATGAAACGCGACGGTTATGAAGCGGATAAAAACGATATTATTGTCGAGTTTAAAGGAATCAAAACAAACTTAACGGCAAATTGGGACGGAACGGTTGATAATTTCATCTGGAGTAAAGATGGTAAAAACGTATTTTTTGTAGCCGCTGTCGATGGTACAAAACAATTATTTACTGTAAACTTCCCGGGATTAACCAGAATTGCGATTACTGTTCGTCAGTTGACAAATGGAGATTTTGATGTAAATGATTTAGTTGGTCTTGCAGGCGATGATATTATCGTAACAAGAAACGATATGAACCACGCTCCGGAAATTTATTCTTTTAACTTAAAGAAAAACACCTGGAAACAATTAACCAATGTTAACACAGAAACATATAAAACATTAGCACTTAGCAAAACAGAGAAACGTTACGTTACGACTACTGATGGTAAAAAAATGTTGGTTTGGGTAATTTTACCTCCAAATTTTGATGCTTCTAAAAAATATCCAACTTTATTATTCTGTCAGGGAGGACCTCAATCTCCGTTGACACAATCGTATTCTTTCCGTTGGAATTTTCAATTAATGGCTGCTAAAGGTTATGTAGTTGTTGCACCAAACCGTCGCGGAATGCCGGGACATGGTGTTGAATGGAACGAACAAATTAGTAAAGACTGGGGCGGACAGGTTATGGACGATTACCTTTCTGCAATCGATGATGTTTCTAAAGAAAAATATGTAGACAAATCGCGTTTGGGTTGTATTGGTGCAAGCTACGGAGGATATTCAGTATTTTATTTAGCTGGAATTCACAAAAACCGTTTCAAAACTTTTATCGCGCACGATGGAGTGTTCAATACGGTAAGTATGTTAGGAACTACTGAGGAAGTTTTCTTTAACAACTGGGATTTTGGTGGTCCTTACTGGGAAAAAGATAATGCTGTAGCTCAAAAAGCATATACTGTTTTTAACCCTGCAACTTTAGTTCAAAACTGGAATAAACCAATTTTGATTTTCCAGGGAGGAAAAGATTTCCGTGTACCAATCGGGCAAGGACAAGAAGCTTTTCAGGCTGCACAATTAAGAGGAATCAAATCTAGATTTGTGTACTTCCCTGACGAAAATCACTGGGTTTTACATCCTCAAAACGCTCAGGTTTGGCAAGGTGAATTTTTTAAATGGTTAGACGAGACGCTTTAATCATTTCATACAAACATGCAATAGCCGTAGATTTTATATAATCTACGGCTATTTTGTTTTTTTAACCTTTTAATTATGTAAAAGATTAGCATTAATTTGTATTTCTAAGAGAGAAATTTTGAATAAATTGCAGCAATTTCCCATCACAAAACGTCCCAATCCCACAACAACAATCTATGGAGAGCAAAAAAAGTTACACAGCACTTAAAGTTTTATTCAGTTATGTTGCTTTACTGGCTTTGGTTGTTACTGTTGGATGGTTTTTATATTCTGAAAATGTAGTTTATAATAAATTAGAAGATAAAATTGCGTTTGAAAAAACGAAGATTCTTAGGGTTAGTAAACTATTTTCGAATGTATACAAAACAGAAAGCTTAGCAAGGAAAACAATCCAGACCAACTCTGAGGAAGACTTTAGAAATTACATTATAGAAACGGATTCTCTAAAAAACAGAATCGATACTTTAAAAAAAATTGTTACTACCCAATATCAAAAGACATTACTGGATAGTGTAACTTATCTATTGTCTGAAAAAACAAAAAATATTCAACAATTAAAAACCATAAAAAATAAAGCCGAAGACGAAGTTTCGGTCAATACTGCTATTGATGAAATTACTAAAATGGAGTTCAAACTCCGAAAATTAGAACTTCAGGATTTCAACAAAAACCCAAATCAATTAGGAACCTACCAACGTAATGTATTGCAAAAATATGTTGATTACCTCAATCAAAACATTCCCGACGACAGCACCAATACGCTGAGCAAACAAGCCTCTGACTCAATTTTGGCCAATTCTAAAAAACTGCTGAGCAATGTAAAAATAAAGGCCGAAAAGAAAAAAGAATCGCTGAATTTTGAAGAAAACAAATTGCTGAAAAATGAAATTGCAATTTCGGACCAACTTCGAAAAGTACTGCGCATTATCGAACGAGAAATCATCATTAACTCCATAAAGAACAACTCATTAAAAGAAAAATCCCTTAAAAAAGTCAACGAGATTGTAACCGTTTCGGCTATTATTGGTCTGGTATTAACCTTATTCTTTTCGTTTTTGATTGTGAGCGATTACTCTAAATCTCAATTGTATAAAAAACAGCTTGAGATTGCGAATTTTAAAACGAAGAACTTACTTAAAAGCCGTGAACAACTCATCTCGACCGTTAGTCACGATTTAAAAACTCCTTTGAGTACTATTGTGGGGTATTCTGAACTTTTAGGAAACTCAGATGTCAATACAAAACAATCGTATTTTATTAAAAACATCAAAAATTCATCTGAATATATTACACAATTAGTTCAGGATTTATTGGACTTTTCTAAAATTGAAGCCGGAAAAATCAGCATTGAAAAGGTTCCGTTTTTATTACCTGATGTTATCGACGAAGTAGCTAAAAGCATTCAGACCGTCTACAAACAAAAAGACATTGACCTTATTATTAATGTTGATGAAAAACTCAATACAAGAATTGTTGGAGATCCATTCAGACTAAAACAAATCCTGAGCAATCTAATAGGAAATGCCTATAAATTTACTGAGGAAGGTTTTATAAAAATCAGCGCTTACACAACGGATCATGACGAAAAATTTGTCATTAGAATTCAGGATTCAGGAATTGGAATCGAGAAAGGAAACCAGAAATTAGTTTTTGAGGAATTTGCACAAGCGAATGAAAACATTGAGAAAAAATATGGCGGGACTGGTTTAGGATTGTCGATCTGTCAAAAAATCATAGCTATTTTAGGAGGAGATTTAAAACTGGAAAGCACTTTTGGAAAAGGAAGTACTTTTGAAGTTCAGCTTCCCCTGCAGTTTGACAATAGTCAGAACTCAATTCCTGAGATTAAGAAACCTGTTATTCAAAATACCAGAAAACAAACGTTTATTGTCTTAGACGATGACATTAATCTTCTAAATTTAACGAGCGGCGTTTTACGACAAGAACAACATCAGGTATTGTCTTTTAGCAGTGCTGCAAAAGCATTGGAAGCGATCCAGAACACCAATTTTGATTTTGTGATCACTGATATCCAAATGCCGGAAATGGATGGTTTTATGTTCCTGAAAAAATTAAAAACTTCGGGATATTCGACCTATAAAAACCAACCTATAATTGCATTAACCGGAAGAACAGATCTGGATCCTACTGTTTACAGCGAGGCCGGTTTTACAACTGTAATACAAAAACCATATTCGCCAAAAATACTGTTAGAAACAATTCATCTTATTTTAGAAAATGATACATTACCCAATGTCAGCATTAATAAAGGAGAAGAAAAAACCAGTTCTAAACTGTATTCAGTCGAAACTTTAAACGAGTTTTTAGGCAATGACGAAAAGGCATTACGAGAAGTTTTGAAATCATTTATAGAAAGCAGCAGTGAGAACTTAAGTTTATTAGAAGTCGCAATTGCAGAAAAAAATATAACCGAAATAAACTCTATTGCTCACAGAATCGCACCTATGTTCAAACAAATCCAGGCGCGTGAAATTGGCGAAATTTTAAAAGTTTTAGAAAATAAAAACCTTGAAACTTCTGATCTAAATGATCTTTTTAAAGTGTTGAAATCAAAAACAGACTTACTTTTTACAGCTTTAAACAAAGAAATAGCTTAATCTATATTGTATTGCTTTAATTTATTATAAAGTGTTTTACGGGTAATTTTAAGCAATTTTGCAGCCTCAGATTTATTGTTCTGTGCTTTTGACAAAGCATGAATAATGGCTTCTTTTTCATTTTCAGATAATGAAAAATTACCGTTTGTGGTTTGTTGTTTCTGTATCTGGAAGAATTCAGCTGGTAAAACTTCGCTTTCGATAAAATCTCCCTGAGATAAAAGGGTTGCACGTTTAACACAATTTTGCAATTCACGTAAATTTCCGGGCCAGTTGTAATTTTGAAAAATAGCAACAACTTCCGGCGAAAATCCTATAATATCTTTATTCAACTGTTCATTGGCTTTTTCCAGAAAATAATCTGCAAAAACCATCAAATCTTCATCCCTGTCTTTTAGCGATGGCGACTGAATAGAGAATTCGTTGATTCTATGGTATAAATCTTCTCTGAAATCACCGTTTTTTACTGCTTCACGTAAATCTTCGTTTGTAGCGGTAATGATTCGGATATCGACGTTAATTTCTTTATTGCTCCCTACTGGTTTAATTTTTCGCTCCTGAAGCGCTCTTAACAACTGTATTTGATTTTCGTATGAAAGATTACCAATTTCATCTAAAAAAAGAGTTCCGCCGTTAGCAGCTTCAAAATACCCCATTTTGTCATTGATTGCCCCGGTAAAAGATCCTTTTAAATGTCCGAAGAATTCACTTGCAGCCAATTCCTTTGGAATAGCTCCGCAATCAACGGCAATAAAATTATTATTCTTTCGCAAACTTTGCTGATGAATACTTTTAGCAATGATTTCTTTTCCTGTTCCGCTTTCTCCAATAATCAAAACCGACATATCTGTTGGACTTACCAAATGAATGTGATCCAATAATTTTTTTGAAGCAACAGAAATTCCTTTTACAAACTCGTTTTCAGTATTGGTTTGTTTCTTTACAGATTTCTTTTCCTTTACAGGAACTTCTTCTATTTCTGAAGTTTTTAAGGCATTTGTAATAACCAATAAAACCTCATCCGGATTAAAAGGTTTCGAGATATAATCTGCTGCACCATTTTTAATAGCTTTAACCGCAGTATTTACATCAGAATATCCTGTCATAAGTATAACAGGCACTTCAGGATATGATGCTTTAATTTCCGTCATCAATCCAATACCGTCAGAATCTGGCAAACGAAGATCTGTCAAAATCAAATCGAAGGATTCTTTTTTGATTGCTAGTCTCGCTTCCGCAGCAGAGAAAGCAATTGTTACATCGTATGATTTTTTTACTAGAAATTTCTCTAATAATTTACAAAACGAAATATCATCTTCTATCAGTAATATCTTTGGCATTTGTTTTTAGGGACTTTTTTGCTAAAATAAGATTATTAAAATTGTCTTTTCACAAAATTATGCAAAAAAAAAGAGATTGCATATTGCAATCTCTTTTTCACCAAAAACATAAATCTAAATTCACCTAATTTATATCTTCAACCAGTTGCCATTGACATCTGAAAAAACAGTAGCCTTTTGGTCACCAACCGATATTTCGAGTTTATACTCTTTTTTTTCATTCACAAATGCCTTGTCCAGTTTTGCTCCCGGATAAGCAGTTTGCAGTGCGGTTTTTATAGCAGCCGGTACAGCATCTGCACTCACTTCTGTATATTCTGCCTGAGCAGAAACAACCGCCTTAGTTTGTGTTGGACTTGTCTCATTACTTGCGTAAGTAGACAAACTTCCTAATACTATTATTGCTGATACGATTAACTTTTTCATAATGCTATCCTTAAATTATTTTTTAATGATGTTTCCTGAAGCATCTGTAAATACAGTATACTTTTTGTCACCATTAGAGATCTCTAACTTGTACTCATTCTTTTCGTTTTTATACGCTTTTTCAAGTTTCGTATTTGGAAAAGATTTTTCGACTGTAGATTTTACAGCTGCCGGAACGGCATCTGCACCAATTTCAGTAAATTCATCCTGAACGGTCACTGACTGGGTCATTGACGTTTTTACTACAGGATTAGCTGCCTGAACTGACAAACCTCCTAAAATGATTGCTGCTGATAAGATTAACTTTTTCATAATAATAGTTTTTATGGGTTACTTATAATTACTTTTTAATAATGTTACCAGAAGCATCTGTATAAACAGTAGATTTTTCACCTCTTACGGTAATCTCTATTTTATACTCTTTCTTCTCGTTTACATATGCTTTATCCAATTTCACACCTGGATAAGCATTGTCTAAAGCTGTTTTAATAGCTGCCGGAACAGCATCAACTTCTTTATATTCGTCCTGACTTACATTTACTGATTGTACCATTGAACTTGTCACGGCTACATTTCCTGCTTGCATTGACAAACCTCCTAATAGGATGGCTGCCGATAAGATTAACTTTTTCATAGTGATAGTTTTTATAGTTTAATTTCTAAATTATTTTTTGATCCAAGATCCATCTGCATTAGCAAAAAGAGACCCTACTTTGTCACCAACGGTAACATCAAGTTTATACTCTGATTTAGCATTTTTGTATGCTTTTGAAAGTACTGCATCCGGATACGCTTTTTTAAGAGCATCTGTAATTGCAGCTGGTACTTCTTCCACTTTAATTTCAGTGTACTCGTCCTGAATTGTAATTGTTTTTACGATTGTATTTGTAATTGTAGAAGTTGAAGCAAATGAAGTTAAACTTCCCAAAACTATTGCGGCTGATAAAAATAGATTTTTCATAATATATATATTTTAAATGTAAAGTTAATTAATTGATTTTAAGTAGTTTTTATTATTTTTTAATCCAAGATCCATCTGCGTTAGCAAAAAGATTCCCTACTTTGTCACCAACGGTAACATCAAGTTTATATTCTGCTTTTTCGTTTTTGTATGCTTTAGTAATTACTGCATCAGGATATGCTTTTTTCAAAGACTCTGAAATAGCTGCTGGCAATTCTTCTAATTTGATTTCTGTGTATTCATCTTCAATAGAAATCGTTTTTACGATATTATTTGTAATAGGAGAAGTTGAAGCGAATGAAGTTAAACTTCCTAAAACAATTGCGGCTGATAAAAATAGATTTTTCATAATGTGTATATTTTAATTATTTAATAGTTGTTTACGCTTTAGATAATGAAATTATTATGCCGCAACTCAAACACCCTCTCCATACCTGCATAAAACCCTATATTTAAAGACTTTATCACTAATGTGCCAAAAAATTAATTTACAAAAAAGTGTGTAATTCCTCTAAACGGTGTGTAAAAAGTATACACAAATAATGTTTACTTAGTTGTTTTCTTGAATAAAAGTACCCGACAGGTTTTAGAAATCTGTCGGGTTTAACAAGATCAGTTATAACACAAAAAGACTGATTCAACTGAAAGCCTTCGACTTTGCTCAGGATGACATTGCTTTTCAAAATAAATACATCATCACCCTAATCGGATAGGAGCCTAGGGATTAATTCCCTAGGCGACCTTCCACACCACCCGGCATACGGATCCGTACCAAGGCGGTTCTTAATTTACGATA
>NZ_JBNNFM010000052.1:0-24541 GCF_050267765.1 Flavobacterium sp. NPDC079362
TTTAAACTGAACAAACTTTTTTGTATTATTGTAATCTCTTTCAAAGTGGCACCATTTCAACCGAAATGGGTGGCACGGTCCGACCGAAATACCCATATATTGACAAACACAAAGTTTCCAAAGCTGGTTCACCACAAAGCTTTGCGAACTTTGTGTTTTTCTGTGCACAATCCAAAATTAACCCTTTGCGAACTTTGCGGTAAAATTTTTCATTCCTATTTCATACTTGAAACCTGAAACTTAACAATCTCAACTTAAATTCATAAAACAATTCTCTAAAATATTGATTATATTTGATAACCACATCATTTTTTGATGCTCTATAAATGAACAAATTCAATTATTAATCCTAATAACAACGAAGATGAAATTTACAAGAAAAGCGAATGCCAATTGGAAAGGAACAGGCATGGAAGGAACAGGAAGTATAAGTACACAAAGTACGACACTGGATAATGCTCAATTATCATTTAAAACAAGATTTGCTGACGGGGTTGGAACAAATCCTGAAGAATTGATCGCAGCAGCACATTCAGGCTGTTTTACGATGCAATTAAGTTTTTTACTTAACGAAGGCGGTTTTACGGCAGATGATTTAAATACAGAAGCGACAGTTACTTTTGAAGACGGGACAATTACATTAATCCATTTAGACCTAAAAGGAAAAGTTCCAAATATTTCAGCTGAAGAATTTGAAAAAACGGCTGCAAAAGCAAAAGAAATCTGCCCGATTTCTAAACTTTTAAATACCACAATTACACTTTCTGTAACTTTAGAATAGAAATTTAATCAAAAAAAAAGCCATCTTATTCAAAACAAGATGGCTTTTTATATTTAATCTGAAATTATTACATTGTAGCTTTCAATGCTTTTGCTTCAGCAGTCATTTCTAATGCTTTGTACACACCTAATAATGTTTTAGATACATCTTCGTTTTTAGGATCTAATTCATTTGCTTTTTTAAGGTAAGGAATAACTCCTTTAAAAACATTTTCTCTTTGTGCTTTCAACACATCGTAACGTTTCATATCTTTTGCAGAAGTACCCAATTTATTCATCTCATCAATAATTGGTTTTTCAGCCTCTAATTTTAAAGCTGCCAGGTTAAGATAAGCATTTGCATAATTTGGATTGATTTCGATCGCTTTCAAATAGTATTTTTCAGCATCTGCATTGTTTTTAGCATTTCCACTAATAACACCTAAATTAAAAACCAAATCAGCATTCTTTGGATCTTTTTCTAAAGCTTCACCTACTAATTTTTTGTATGTATCATAATCTTTAGATTCTAAATACAAGTTAGCTTCTGTAAGAATCAAAGAACTATCTTCAGGATTTGCTTTTCTAGCATCAGCAATTGCTTTTTTAGCATCTTCACTACGTCCTTTTTGAACTAAAATCAAAGCTAAATTTTTATAAATTTCCCCTCTTTTAGAAGGAATAGCTTCAGTTTTAGGTTTTTCGTGAGTTCCTAATTTTACAGCTAAATCTCTATCTTTTGCACTATTAAAATTATCCTCATTACCTGAAATTTTATTTACAGCTAAATAGCTAGTACCTTTTCCAGAATAGTTTAATTTTTTTAATTCTTCGTACATTGGTAAAGCAAGATCAAAATCCTGAGCATTTACTGCTGTTGAAGCTGCATAATATAAATTGATTGTATCTTTTTTATCTAATAAATAAGCATCATACAATTTTTTTGCACCGTCAGCATGTTTACTTACCTGAGAATCTGCAATAGCTGCATTAATCAACTTTCCTTTAATATCAGTAATTGAAGCTGCAGCCTGAGTAGAATATTTTAATTTTCCAGAAGCTTTTTCAACATCAATTAACTTTTTATAGCTTTCAGCAGCAAGAGAAAGGTTTTTACTTTCTTCTACTTTTTTATCTGCCAAAGCTAAATAAGCATTACCCTGTACAAAGTAGTACTGAGCCTGTTCAACATCTTTGGCATTTACAACCAAATTTTCAGCATCTTTAAGAATTGCAACTGCTCCTTGAGCATCTCCTCCTTTTAACGCTTTTTCAGCACTCTTGATTTGATCTTTTTGAGCAAAAGTAGCTACTGAAATCAATAATGCTGACGCAAGTATTACATATTTACTTTTCATAGTATTCAATTTGTATATTTAATTATAGTGGTTAAATTTTATTCTTCAGATTCTTCTTCTTCTGAATCATCTTCGTCTTCTAATTCTTCTTCTGAATCGTCATCCTCATCGTCATCTTCTACAGGACTATCATCTTCAAGAACTTCTAAATCAGGTTTTACTCTTTCGATAACTGACTCGATAACATTACCGTCCTCATCAACAATAACTTCAGCAACATCATCTTTCATAACTTTCGTTACAGCAGCGATAGAATCTTTACCTTTTAAGTTAATCAATCGAACTCCCTGAGTTGCACGACCCATTACACGTAAATCTTCAATTGCCATTCTGATTGTTAATCCAGATCTGTTGATAATCATTAAATCATCAGCATCACTAACAGCGTTTATCGAAATTAATTTTCCTGTTTTTTCTGTGATATTAAGTGTCTTAACACCTTTTCCTCCACGGTTTGTAATTCTGTAAACATCTTCACCATCGTCGTCAACTAATTTAGTACGTTTACCGTATCCGTTTTCAGTTACAACTAAAATTTGCGAGTCGTTTACATTGTCCTTATCAACCGTAACCATACCAATTACTTCATCAGTATCATCTTTTAAGGTAATTCCGCGAACTCCGGAAGCTGTTCTTCCCATCGGACGTGTTTTAGTTTCCTCAAAACGAACTAATTTACCAGATTTAACAGCAAGGATAATTTGACTTTCTCCGTTTGTTAATTTAGCTTCAAGTAATTCATCACCTTCTTTAATTGTAATTGCAGCAACACCATTTACTCTTGGTTTAGAATATTTCTCTAAAGATGTTTTCTTAACCTGACCTTTTTTAGTTACCATTACAAGATTATGACTATTGATATAATCTTTGTCTTTTAAGTCTTGTGTACAAATGAAAGCTTTTACTTTATCATCACTTTCAATGTTTACTAAGTTTTGAATTGCTCTTCCTTTTGCCGTTTTACTTCCTTCCGGAATTTCGTAAACACGCATCCAGAAACATTTACCTTTTTGCGTAAAGAACATCATATACTGGTGATTGGTTGCAACGAACATATGCTCAAGGAAATCCTGATCTCTTGTTCCTGCACTTTTTTGTCCAACTCCTCCTCTATTTTGAGTTTTGTATTCTGTTAAGTTGGTACGTTTGATATAACCTGCATGAGAAATTGTAATCACTACATTTTCATCAGCAATTAAATCTTCAATACTTACATCTCCACCTGAATATTCAATTTGAGAACGACGGTCATCTCCGTATTTCTCACGAATTTCTTCAAGTTCTTCCTTAATTAAGTTCGTTCTTAAAACCACATCTGCTAATAAAGCTTTCAAATGCTCGATTAACTTCATCAATTCTTCGTATTCAGCTCTTAATTTATCTTGTTCCAGACCTGTTAACTGACGTAAACGCATCTCAACAATTGCACGAGCCTGAATATCTGACAATTTAAATCTTTCGATTAATTTTTCACGAGCTTCTTCGGTATTTTTAGAACCTCTGATTAATGCAATTACTTCGTCAATATTATCAGATGCAATAATTAAACCTTCTAATATATGCGCTCTTTCTTCTGCTTTACGCAATTCAAAACGAGTTCTGCGAACTACTACATCATGACGGTGCTCAATAAAATAATGAATCATATCTTTTAGATTCAACATTTGTGGGCGACCTTTTACAAGCGCAATATTGTTTACACTAAAAGAAGACTGTAAAGACGTATATTTATATAAAGTATTCAAAACTACGTTTGGCGTAGCATCACGTTTCAGGATATAAACGATACGCATACCATTTCTATCTGACTCGTCACGAATATTCGCAATACCTTCAATTTTTTTATCATTAACTAAATCAGCCGTACGTTTGATCATCTCGGCTTTGTTTACCTGATATGGAATCTCGGTAACAATAATAGATTCTCTTCCGTCAACTTCTTCAAAACCAACTTTAGCACGCATTACAATACGCCCTCTACCGGTTTTAAATGCTTCACGAACACCTTCATAACCATATATTATACCTCCAGTTGGAAAATCCGGAGCTTTAATATGCGTCATTAATTCGTCAATTTCGATATCGTTATTATCAAGGTACGCAAGTGTTCCGTTGATAACCTCAGTTAAATTGTGTGGAGGCATATTTGTTGCCATACCTACCGCGATTCCAGTTGCTCCATTGATTAACAAAGTAGGAACTCTGGTTGGCATTACTTTTGGCTCATATAAAGTATCATCAAAGTTCAATTGAAAATCAACTGTTTCTTTTTCGATATCTGCCATGATGTCTTCTGAAATCTTACGCATTCTGGCCTCAGTATAACGCATTGCTGCAGGACTATCGCCATCTACAGAACCAAAGTTACCCTGACCATCCACTAATAAATAACGCATACTCCATTCCTGGGCCATACGAACCATCGCATCATAAACAGAAGTATCTCCGTGTGGGTGATACTTACCCAGAACCTCTCCTACGATTCTAGCAGATTTTTTGTGGGCAGATTTTGAAGTTACACCTAAATCATACATTCCGTAAAGAACTCTTCGATGCACTGGTTTCAAGCCATCTCTAACATCCGGAAGTGCTCTCGATACAATTACTGACATCGAATAATCGATATAAGCAGATTTCATTTCATCTTCAATGTTAATAGGAATTAACTTTTCTCCTTCAGACATAAGTTGTTATGTTTAAATAATTATATTAGTTTCAAAGCGTGCCAAGATACGTTTTTTTGGAATTTTTTCAGCTATTTACTTACACTTATTTCAATGATTTATTAACAACTTTTTTTTAGCTTTTGGTTAATAAATTAAGCGTATTTTAACGCTTTTATTGTTATTTTTTTTGTCTCTTAGCTGTCAGGAGTTTCTGAAGGGTATGGTTTTTGTTTTTCAAACACTAATTCACTAAATTTACAATACCAATTATATATTATGGATGATAATTTTTCACCAAGAGTAAAAGATGTTATTACCTACAGTAAAGAGGAAGCCTTACGTTTGGGCCACGACTTTATTGGTACTGAACATCTAATGCTAGGCATTTTAAGGGATGGAAACGGAAAAGCTATTCATATACTTAATAACCTTGCAGTCGATTTAGATCATTTACGCAGGAAAGTAGAAATACTGAGTCCAGCCAATCAAAGCGTTGAAGTAAATGCCGAAAAGAAGAATCTTCATCTTACGCGCCAGGCGGAAAGAGCCCTGAAGACCACATTTCTGGAAGCTAAAGTATTTCAGAGCTCGTCGATTAGCACGGCGCACTTGCTTTTGTGTATCTTACGAAACGAAAACGATCCCACAACCAAACTATTGAATAAACTAAAAATAGATTATGACATAGCTAAAGAACAATATTTAAATATGACTCCAAACGAAGAAGAATTCTTAGAAAACTTGCCAAGAAACGAATCGTATAATGACGATTCAGGACAAGATGACAGTCTAAAAGAAAGTAGTTTTAATAATCCCGCCAATAAGTCAAACAAAAAATCAAAGACTCCGGTTTTAGATAATTTTGGGAGAGATTTAACAGAAATGGCAGAAGAAGGAAAACTGGATCCGGTTGTAGGACGCGAGAAAGAAATTGAACGTGTTTCTCAAATTCTAAGCCGTAGAAAAAAGAACAACCCGCTACTTATTGGAGAGCCTGGAGTTGGTAAATCTGCTATTGCAGAAGGACTTGCTTTACGTATTATCCAAAAGAAAGTATCTCGTATCCTTTTCAACAAACGTGTGGTTACCCTTGATCTTGCCAGTTTAGTAGCAGGAACAAAATACCGCGGTCAGTTTGAAGAAAGAATGAAAGCCGTGATGAACGAGCTGGAGAAAAATGACGATATCATTCTTTTTATTGATGAAATTCACACTATCGTAGGCGCTGGTGGAGCAACAGGTTCTCTTGATGCTTCAAACATGTTTAAACCTGCTTTAGCAAGAGGTGAAATCCAATGTATTGGCGCTACAACTCTTGATGAATACAGACAATATATTGAGAAAGATGGTGCTCTTGAAAGACGTTTTCAGAAAGTAATCGTTGAACCAACATCTGTTGAAGAAACTATTGCAATCTTAAACAACATTAAAGATAAATATGAAGATCACCACAATGTAACTTATACTCAGGAAGCAATTGAAGCTTGTGTTAAATTAACGAACAGATATATGTCTGAGCGTTTCTTACCAGACAAGGCTATTGATGCTCTTGACGAAGCCGGATCTCGCGTACACATTACTAATATTGATGTTCCTAAACAAATTCTTGATTTGGAACGTCAGTTAGAAGAAGTTCGTGAAATGAAAAACATGGTAGTCAAAAAACAAAAATACGAAGAGGCTGCCAAACTTCGCGATGATGAAAAACGCATTGAAAAAGATCTTGCTGTTGCACAAGAACAATGGGAAGAAGATTCTAAGAACAACAGAATTGAAGTTACAGAAGACAATGTAGCCGATGTTGTTTCTATGATGACCGGAATTCCTGTAAACAGAATTGCACAAACAGAAAGCAATAAGTTAGCCAAATTACCTGAATTAATTCAAAACAAAGTAATTGGTCAAAATGAAGCAGTTTTAAAAATTGCCCGTTCTATTCAGCGTAACAGAGCCGGACTTAAAGATCCTAACAAACCAATTGGTTCGTTTATTTTCTTAGGTCAGACTGGAGTTGGTAAAACACAATTAGCGAAAGTTTTAGCAAAAGAGTTATTCGATTCTGAAGATGCATTAGTTCGTATTGACATGAGTGAATACATGGAGAAATTTGCGATCTCTCGTTTAGTTGGAGCGCCTCCGGGATACGTAGGATACGAAGAAGGTGGTCAATTGACTGAAAAAGTTCGTAGAAAACCATATTGTGTTGTGTTATTAGACGAGATCGAAAAAGCGCATCCGGATGTATTCAATATGATGCTTCAGGTTCTTGATGACGGATATTTAACAGATAGTTTAGGTCGCAAAATCGACTTTAAAAACACTATCATTATAATGACATCGAATGTTGGTGCGCGTCAGTTAAAAGATTTTGGACAAGGTGTAGGATTTGGAACTGCTGCGAAAGTAGCTCAGGCTGATGAAAACTCAAAAAGCATTATAGAAAATGCATTGAAAAAAACTTTTGCTCCTGAATTCTTAAACAGAATTGATGATGTAATCGTATTCAACGCATTAGAGAAACATGATATTGATTTGATTATCGAAATTGAACTTGCAAAACTATATTCACGCGTTTCTGAACTAGGATACAAATTGAATCTTACAGATAAAGCAAAAGCTTTTATTGCTGAGAAAGGTTTTGACAGACAATTTGGAGCACGTCCTCTAAAAAGAGCAATTCAGAAATATGTTGAAGATTTGTTAGCAGAAGAAATCATCACTTCAAAAATACATTCAGGCGATGAGATCTTAATGGATTTAAAAGATGATTCCCAAGAGCTTTCTGTAGAAATACACAAAGCCGAAGAGCCAACTAATCAATAGATTATTTCAAACTCATAACAAATTTAATTTACCCGTTACGTTTTCATAACATAACGGGTATTTTTTTTAGATAAATTACTACCTTTAGTAAAAGCAAATAGCTATTTTTGGCTATTATATTCTATAAATAAATAATAACGTATGCTTCAAAATAAAGTCATTTTAGGTAGCGAAGAATGGTGCGCATTTCCAGAACTAGGAATCCCGACAATCAAAGCTCGCGTCGATTCTGGTGCTAAAACTTCGGCAATGCACGCGATAAACATAGCTCCTTTTATAAAAAATGATGCCAATTGGGTAAAATTTGACATTAATCCAATTCAGAATAACATTAAAACCGTCATACATTGCGAAGCTCCGTTGGTTGACAAAAGAATCGTAAAAAGTTCAAGTGGCTTCAGAGAACATCGTTACGTGATTCAAACCAGCATTAAGCTTGGTGATGTAAAATGGCCAATCGAAATGACTTTGACCAATCGTGACTCGATGGGTTTTCGAATGCTTTTAGGCCGTGAAGCCATGAGCGGACGTGTATTGGTTGATCCTGAAGAAAAATACATGTTAGGACAACCTACTCCTGAAACATTAAAAGAACTATATCAAAATTCAGAAAAAGCGACTTCTGGTCTACGAATCGGACTTTTGGCGAGTAATCCTGAATTATACAGCAATAAAAGAATCATGGAAGCGGGTGAAATGCGCGGTCATGAAATGCATTTTTTGAATATCAAGGAATGTTACATGAAGCTGGACGCAAAAACACCTGAAATTCATTATCGCGGTGGAAAGATATTAAACCAATTTGATGCTATTATTCCAAGAATCCGACCAAGCATTACTTTCTACGGTTGCGCTCTTACACGTCAATTTGAAGCATTGAAGGTTTTTGTTTTAAATTCGGCTTCAGCCATAACACAATCCCGGGATAAATTATATTCATTGCAGTTGCTTTTGAATAGCGGAATTGATATTCCAACAACTGGTTTTGCTAATTCTCCTTTGGATACAGACAATTTAATCAAAATGGTAGGAGGTTCACCTTTAATTGTAAAATTATTGGAAGGAACACAAGGAAAAGGGGTTGTTTTGGCCGAAACCAAAAAAGCGGCAGAAAGTGTTATCAATGCCTTTAAGAGTTTGAATGCAAACATCCTTGTTCAGGAATTCATCAAAGAAGCAAACGGAAAAGATATTCGTTGTTTTGTAATCGACGGAAAAGTTGTTGCAGCAATTCAGCGTGAAGCAATGCCGGGAGAATTTAGAGCAAACATTCATCTTGGAGGAACAGCCTCTGTAATAAAAGTAACTGCCGAAGAGAAAAAGATTGCCATAAAAGCTGCAAAAGCTATGGACTTAAAAGTCGCCGGGGTCGATATTATTCGTTCTTCAAAAGGACCGTTATTACTGGAAGTCAACTCTTCTCCTGGTCTTGAAGGAATCGAAGGTGCTACCAATAAAGATATTGCAGGCGAAATGATCAAAGCGATTGAAAAGAATTTTAAACTAATATAAGTTCATTTAGCTTTTAGCAACAAAATAATCGCAATATTGTCATCCCGAGGAACGAGGGATCACACTCGAAACTCGACAACGATTATCGATTTACTTTGCGGAGCTTCTAGTGTGATCCCTCGTTCCTCGGGATGACAAAAATGTGCAGACTAGCTTTGTCAAAGTTTAAAACTTTGACAAAGCTTTTTTTAAATTTAAACTCAAAAAAAATGGCGCTATACCCCTATTTAGATATTATTGCAAGAAGTATAGCTGTATATTTTTTCATGACAATTGCACTTAGACTCTTTGGAAAAAAGGAACTTTCGCAATTAAACACTGCAGATATTATTCTTATTTTACTGATCAGTAACTCGGTTCAAAATGCAATGGTTGGCCCAGACACAAGTCTTTCCGGAGGTTTAATTGCTGCTTTAGCTTTATTTATAATCAATTTTATTATAAAAAAACTGACTCATAAATACAAAGGCCTTAATAATTTATTACTAGATAAGCCAGAAATTCTGATTCACAATGGCGTGTTAGATTTTAAAACCCTAAGCAAATTAGACATCTCTCACGATGAACTAAAAGAAGCGGCACGTGAGCACGGTTTAGAACATTTGACAGATATAAAGCTCGCTATGCTTGAAATTGACGGCACCATAAGTATCATATCTCAGGACAAAAAGAACCTCAAACAAACACATTACAAAAGAAAACACAATCGCAAGAATTTGCAAAAGTGATCTTTTTTAAAATTTAAATATTTAAAAATCAACACTTTAAACATATAAAATAAAAAAACTTAGCCATATACTTTGTTATACTATGTATTTTGTTATACATTTGAAATATGAACGAAACATTTGTAACAAACTGGAAATCGCAGGTAAAGAAAGGCACCTTAACTTTTATCATCCTGAACGTACTTAAAAATCATGAGTACTATGGTTATGAACTTATCGAACAAATAAGAAAACATACCGAGATAGAAATCGCCGAAGGAACTCTTTATCCTTTGATGAACCGATTGAAAACAGAAGAATTAGTAACATCAAAATGGGTCGAACAAGAAACTGGTATTCCCCGAAAATATTATTCCTTGACCGAAGCCGGAATCGAAACTTTAAGTCAGATGAATATCTATTGGGAAAATCTTGAAAAATCAATCAAAAAAATCATTCAATGAGAATAGAAGATATCAAATTCGAACAAAAAGCTTCACAGAGAATTTATAACGATTACATGAAGCGTATTAAAAAAGCAACGGCTTCATTATCAAAAATCAATCAGGATGATATTTATATGGAATTCAACAGCCATATTTTTGAATCTATTCAGCATAGAAATAATGCAAATGAAATAGATTCACTATTGGATATAATTGAGAAATTAGGGATTCCGGAAGAAGTTTTAAAACCACTTGTCGCAGATAAAAAACTCGAACAGGCAACAAAAACTTTTAACCCTGTTCATGTTTTTAAAGCATTGATATTAAACTTTACAAATGGCGTTTCGTATATATTTTTCTTTATTTTATACCTTTTCCTATTTGGCTTTGTCTTCCTGATTTTTGCGAAAATATTCTATCCGTCACTTGTGGGATTACATATTAAACCCGATTCTTACTCTGTTTTTATACTCGGAATAGTAAATCCCGAAAGTCAGTTAAAAACCCAAACCATAGAAGTTCTTGGCAACTGGTTCATTCCTGTCATGTTGCTTTCAATCGTATTATTTTATTTCCTTATTACCCTGTTATTAAAATTCAAAAAATCAATCAACCAAAAAACCTTAGTATGAAAAAAATTATTATTACCAGTTTATTTACACTTATCACGACAATTGGTTTCAGTCAAAATTTCAATCCTCAAAGATTAGATAGTTTATTTCTTCTTTTAGAAAAGAACAATAAATATATGGGAAGCATCTCAATTTCTGAAAACGGAAAAACAATTTATACCAAATCAATTGGTTACGATGATATTGCCAGTTCTAAGAAATCAAGTATAAACACAAAATACAGAATAGGTTCAATTTCTAAAATGTTTACAGCTTCGATGATTTTCAAAGCTGTAGAAGAGAAAAAAATCAACTTGAATCAAACTATTGATAAATATTTCCCAACAGTAAAAAATGCAAAAACCATTACAATTAGCAATTTACTAAACCACAGAAGCGGCATACATGATTTCACCAATGATGAGGATTATTTAAAATGGAGTACTGAATTTCAATCCAGAGATAAAATGATCGCAAGAATAGCCGGAGGAGATAGTACTTTTGAGCCTAATACAAAAGGTCAATACAGTAATTCTAACTACGTTTTATTATCTTTTATACTTGAAGATGTTTACAAAAAGAAATTTGGAGAAATTTTAAATCTAAAAATTGTCAGTCCTCTAAAATTAAAAAACACTTATTTAGGCGGAAAAACAAGCATAGAAAATAACGAATGCTTTTCATATACATTTGATGGAAAATGGAATAAAGAAAATGAAACCGATATGTCGATTCCGCTTGGAGCCGGCGGAATTGTTTCTAACCCAACAGATTTAAACTTATTTATCGAAAATCTTTTTGCAGGTAAAATTGTTTCTATTGAACATCTAAATGAGATGAAAACACTAAAAGACAAATACGGAATGGGAATTTTTGAGTTTCCTTACTTTGAACTAAAAAGTTATGGTCATACCGGAGGAATTGATGGTTTCAGATCTGTTTTAAGCTATTTCCCAAATGAAAAATTAGCATTAGCCATTACTTCAAACGGAATTAATTATGACAACAATAGTATCTTACTTTGCGCATTGAGTTCTTATTTTCACAAACCTTATACAATGCCGGATTTTACCACCATTGCCATTACGACTGAAACACTGGATCCATATTTAGGCAATTACGGGAGCCCACAAATCCCGTTAAAAATAGCCATTTCAAAAAAAGATAAAACATTGATCGCCCAGGCAACGGGACAACCCTCTTTTCCATTAGAAGCAGCTGCCGCCAACATTTTTAAATTTGATCAGGCAGGTATCGCACTAGAATTCAACCCTGATAAAAAAGAAATGATCTTAAAACAAGGCGGAAAAGAATATACATTTACTAAAGAATAAATCAAGAAATACAAGTCAGACAAAAAGCTAGTTCCTAAATTGAAACTAGCTTTTTTCATTTCTTGAACTGATATATTTTTCTATTGATCTAATCAAATTTTCATTCCTTTTACAGTCTTATTATTCAAACCAAAAGATTTAAGTCTATGATTTAGATTTACTAAAATATAATCCTGCTCTTTCGGAAATTTTTCGGCTATAAATTTATAATGTTCTAAAAGTTTTTGATCTTCTACTCCATCCAAAGCCTGTAATACCGTATGAATAACTCTATTCGAATTATCCCTTAACCCGAGAATAAATGTATCAATATGATTGCTTTTATTCTCTAATTGACCAAGCGAATAATAAGCACTAACTCTTATGCCTTCATTATTATTTAAAGTAAAAGGAACAATAATATCTCCGTAATCAAAATTCATTTCTTTTAATAAATAAGTACAAAAACTAAAAATTTCATCGTCATTAATATTTTCAGTATTTGATTTGATCGTATCTAACCAATCTGAACTTTTATCCTTAGCATACCAAAATACAAACTGAAAAACAGCTAACAAACTCTCTTTTGTAAAATCAACCAAGTGAGGTTTTGCACGTTCGTAATCAAACTTAGTAAGTATTTGAAGTAATAATTTTTGAATTTTCCCAACAGCTACTTTATATTGTTGTTCCAGAATATCTAAAGTTCCTAAATCAAGTTGTTGCTTTTTTAAGATTCCATTTAAACATTCTATTTTAGTGTCATTTTCATTCGAAGAAAAATATACTTCTAAAATATGATTCGACGTTCCTCCTAATGTATATCGAAACAAATCAGGTTCGATTAACATTACATTTTCAGGGATTATTCCATCAAGCCATCTTTCGTACCAATCTAAAAAATCAGATTCAAAAGCAAAATACGGCTTTTGTCTGCCAATGTCAACATTTACAATGCTTCCCTTATATCTCCCGTTCAAAACAAGAGCATAATAATAATTACACCCCTGAGTACCGATGGGTAATAATCCTGAAAATATTTTTCCTAATTCAAGATCAAAACCCTCATCAGAAATATCATCATTATCATCAATATTTTTATTCAGATCAGACCAAAATTCATCTGACATTTTTGGATGAATATTACAATCTTTTTTTAAATACAGCTCAGCATTCTCATCTATAAATTCATTTGTATTTTTTCCCAGAGGATAAATTCCGTAAGCTGGTCCAGCCGAAGAATTTTCGAATGTAACTCCACCATTACCAATGTGTAATAAAAATGCCTTATAACATTCGGGAAGTATCAAATTGTATTCCTTTTCAAATTCTGAAATCTGATCCTTACTTACTGGTTCTCCTAAAATATACTGGTGACTTCCTGCACCAAATACCTTTAAATCTTTATCAGCATTTTTTGCAATGATCAACTTCTTTTTAATTCTTTCTATTTGATGTAATTTATCCATCTTAAGGCTCAATCTCTTTATTAATTTCAATGTAAATATATATACATTATCATTTTAAAACAAGGAATACCATCCAACAAAAAAGCCAGTTTCTTTATTGAAACTGGCTTTTTTTATATTTAAAAATGCGATTTTAAATCTCACATTTATCTTTTTTTTCTAAGAAATAAATATACTTAAAATATAGTATACTAAACCTGCTAATAAAGCTGAAATAGGGATCGTTAATATCCAGGCCCAAATTAAGCTTACAGTAACTCCCCAACGAACAGCAGATACACGTTTTGTTAATCCAACCCCAATAATAGAACCTGTAATAGTATGTGTTGTACTTACCGGAATTTTTAAATGCTCAGTAAAATAAAGCGTCAATGCTCCAGCAGTTTCAGCAGCTACACCTTCAAACGAAGTTACTTTTGTAATTTTAGAACCCATTGTTTTCACAATTTTCCAACCACCACTCAAAGTTCCTGCAGCAATCGCAGAATAACACGCTAAAGGAATCCATCCCGGCATTACTCCTTTTATTCCTGAATCATCGTTTGGCAATACAACATCTAACCAGGTTTCCATATGAACACCAGGGTTTGTATTGATATAAACCGCTACAGCAGCAGCAATAATACCCATTACTTTTTGAGAATCATTTCCTCCATGTCCTAAACTGAAAGCAGCAGAAGACAATAATTGCATTTTCTTTAAAGCAGCATCTGCCTGATGTAGATTTAAACTACTAAATATCAAACAAAATGCGCTAACTGTCAAGATAATAAAGGCAACTAAAAACCATTTAATATTGTGTGGATCAAAAGCTACACTCCAAAAATGAGACTCGAATCTAGGCTTATCAATCGCTGAATAAGGAACCATAAGACTACTCACCAACCAAACGGTAGCAATCATTAAAGCTACAGTAAATATTTTTGGTCCAATAATTTTACGGGAAGCATTTAACAACCAGATCGAAATTAAATAAGATGCCAAAGCTCCTAATAATGGCGCCAAAACAATAAAAGCAATAATGATAAGAACTCCCGAAGGCATTCCCCCATCTTTTCCTGCATTATACCAACTTACTATTTGATACCAATAATGTGTAGTTCCATCTGCACCAACATAACTTGAAAAACCATGTACAGCGATCGCATGAGCAACTGCCGCTCCGGCAAAACCACCAATTAATGTATGTGATGAACTTGAAGGAATCCCTAACCACCAGGTCAATAAATTCCAGCAAATTGCTGCAATAACACCGGCCAGAATTACTACAAGGTTAATCTCCATAGTGTGCGCTGTTTTTGCAACAGTATCCGCAACACCAAATCCGAAAACCCAATAAGCCAAAAAGTTAAAAAATGCTGCCCAAAGAACCGCCTGAAAAGGCGTCAAAACCTTTGTAGCAACAACTGTTGCAATAGCATTAGCAGCATCATGAAAACCATTGATGTAATCAAAAATTAAAGCTAATACTATAATAATTATAAGTAGCGTCATAAATTATAACTTCAGAATGAAATAAATTGAATTTAAGAATGTTTTACAGAAATAGATTCCAGTATATTCGCAACACTCTTACATTTATCTGTTGCTGATTCTAAAACAGATAACACTTCTTTATATTTGATAATATTTTTAGCGTCTGTTTCGTTTTCAAAAATTTCAAAAACTGCTTTATTATAAACGTTATCTGACTTGTTTTCCAGTTTATTAATTCTGGCACAAGCATCTTTTATGACTTTAAAATTCTTTAAATTTCTCAATTCTTTTACCGCACTATCAATGTTTTGACAAGCTTCAAGATTGATTTCGGTCATTTTTCTGATTGATTTTGTAATCTTATCAACCTGATACAACCTCATTCTGCTTGCTGCTCCGTGCAAATAATCTGCAACGTTGTCAATAGAAGTAATAAGTGTGTGAATATCCTCTCTATCAAACGGAGTAATAAAATTTCTACTCAATTCAAGATTGGTCTGACGTGTAATGTCTTCTCCTTTTTGCTCTAATTCGTCAATTTTCTGAAAAAGAACTTCTCTTTCTTTCAATGGAAGATTTACAGCTTCGTGTAAATTAGAAGCTAATTCAATTAAATTGCTTGAAGCCTCTTCAAAAAGTGGAAAGAATTTCTTGTCTTTCGGCACTAAAAATTGGAAAATACTGTTTATTGACATTTTTATATTTTTGATAGTGCAAAATTACTTCATTAATAGTTTGCAATGTTAAGCCATTGTTAACAAATCGTTTTCAATTTGGAAACTGTCAAGGAATTCAACGGTATTTTCGATGTCATAATGTAAGATTCTATCCTCTTTAACAAGCGGAACTACTTCTCTGTAACTACTCAAAAACATCTCGATAAAATCACTCGATTTTAACGGTTCTCTATACGCAATTGCCTGCGAAGCATTCATCAACTCTATTGCCAGAATACGTTCTAAATTATCTAAAACCCTTAAAGCTTTTGTTGCTCCGTTTGCGCCCATACTCACGTGATCTTCCTGCCCGTTACTCGATACAATACTATCTACGCTTGATGGCGTTGCCAATTGTTTGTTCTGGCTTGCAATACTTGCCGCTGTATATTGGGGAATCATAAATCCTGAATTCAATCCCGGGTTATCTACCAAAAATGCCGGAAGATTGCGCAATCCTGAAATCAACTGATACGTTCTTCTTTCAGAAATACTACCTAATTCAGCCAAAGCAATTGCCATAAAATCTAAGGCCAGAGCCAAAGGCTGTCCGTGAAAATTTCCTCCGGATATAATCTGATCTGCTTCTATAAATATATTTGGGTTATCGGTAACAGAATTAATCTCGGTTTTGAAAACTTTTCGAACATAATCGATTGCATCTTTTGAAGCGCCATGAACCTGTGGCATACAACGGAAAGAATACGGATCCTGAACGTGTTTTTTCTCCTGAGCAATAATCTCGCTTCCTTCCAGAAACTCATTAATACGTTGTGCTGTAATAATTTGCCCTTTATGAGGACGTATATAATGAATCAATTCGTTAAAAGGTTCGCTTCTTCCATCAAAACCTTCAAGAGAAATTGTTCCAATTAAATCAGCCAGATACGAATATTTGTAGGCTTTTATCAAAATATGAGCTCCGTAAGCACTCATAAATTGAGTTCCGTTCAATAATGCCAAACCTTCTTTTGATTTTAAAACGATTGGTTCCCAGCCAAAGTGTTTTAAAACTTCTTTTGAATGCACTTTTTTTCCTTCAAACAAAACCTCGCCCTCACCTAATAATGGTAAAGACAAATGTGCCAATGGGGCTAAATCTCCGGATGCTCCTAAAGAACCCTGAGTATAAATAATAGGTAAAACGTCATTGTTATAAAAATCAACCAAACGATCTACCGTTTGCAGTTGAATTCCCGAATGTCCGTAACTTAAAGATTGAATCTTAAGCAAGAGCATCAACTTAACAATCTCAGAAGGAACTTCCTCTCCTGTTCCGCATGCATGCGACTTTACAAGGTTTTCCTGAAGTTTTGATAAATTTTCATTCGAAATTTTCACATTACAAAGTGATCCAAAACCTGTATTGATTCCGTAAATAGGTTCAGAATGTGAAGCCATTTTTTTATCTAAATAATCACGGCATTTCTGAATATTTACTTTAGCCTCCTCTGATAATTCAAGTGTTTTTTGATTCACTATGATTTCTTGCAGTGCTTCTAAACTTAAGGTTTCAGTACTTATATAATGGATTTCTCTCATGTTGTTTGTATTTTAAGACATCAAAATTCAGCAAATCAATATTAAAAAGCAACATTTGTTCATAATAATTAAATTTTGCACCATTTCACTTCTTCACTTTTATCTATTTGATAATCTATATCACACAAAAAATCAGTTCTTAATTTATCAAAAAAATGAACGATTATTTCAAGATATTACTTCAAAAAAGCATTCCCTACTTAATATATAGAATAAAAAGATTGATTTTTCAATTGATATTCAAAAAATAGAGTCTTGTTTAATTTTAAAGCATTAATAAAAAAAGCACTAAATATATGAATAAGCCAACTTTAGGGTTTTAATTTTAACAATTACTCAATATTAAAATTCTTATATTTGAAATATTAAAATATTCGCAAAAAGGGCATTACGTTTTTTAACTTTTATAAAAAACTGTACTTTTGGAAAACCAAAATGAAAAGTAACAGCGCAAAATATCAATCTACAATGACAACTCAAAGAGTTGCAATTGCTGCTACAACAATTTCTACTACAACAACTACCCCTTAGGGGTATACATTTTACATATAATCCTGGTTATCTATACTTTTTTCTTAAAGAAGGAAGGCATTGGATACATAAAAATATTTGCATAAAAAGAAAAAAACATCAAAATGAAAGTATTAAAATTTGGCGGAACTTCGGTTGCCAATGCTCAAAATATAAAACTCGTTCTCGAAATTATAAACCAGAATTCTAAACACGATAAATTAGTTGTTGTTGTTTCGGCTTTAAGCAAAGTAACCGATTTATTACAATCGGCGGCGGCAAAAGCAGCTGCAAACGACGAAAGCTTTAGAGATATCGTTGCCGAAATTGAAAAAAAACACCTTGATACCTTAAAAGATTTAATTCCGGTAAGCGAACAAAGCGGTTTATTAAGTCATGTAAAAAGAATCATAAATCATCTTGAAACTTTACTGGACGGTTGTTTCTTATTAGGCGAATTATCTCCAAGAACTTCAGATACTATTTTAAGTTTTGGCGAATTGCTTTCGTCGTACATTATCGCACAGGCATATCAGCAAATTGATAAAGATGTGATTTATAAGGACAGCCGCGAACTCATTAAAACCAACAATAATTTTAGTAAAGCGGTCGTAAACTTTGAAGTTTCGAACCAATTGATTCAGGAATATTTTGGCGGAAATCAATCGCAAATCAATATTTTACCCGGATTTATTTCTCAGACTCTTGACGGAATCACTACAACTCTAGGTCGTGGCGGTTCTGATTATACTGCGGCGATTATTGCCGGAGCACTTAACGCATCACAACTGGAAATCTGGACTGATGTAAACGGAATGTTTACTGCAAACCCAAAAATCGTAAAACAAGCTCAGCCAATTGCAAATATATCTTATCAGGAAGCAATGGAATTGTCGCATTTTGGTGCCAAAGTGTTGTATCCACCAACGATCCAGCCTGTTTTAAGAAAAAATATTCCAATTTTAATCAAAAATACTTTTGAGCCGGAAGCCGTTGGAACTTTAATTTCTAATCAGGTCTCATCAAAAGATACTGTTGTAAAAGGAATCAGTCATATTGATAATATTTCGTTAGTAACACTTGAAGGTCCTGGAATGATAGGAGTTTCGGGCTCATCAAAACGTTTGTTCGAAGTATTGTCTCAGGAAAAAATCAATGTTATTTTTATCACTCAGGCTTCTTCTGAGCATTCTATTTGTATCGGAATTTTAAATTCGGATGCTGAAAATGCCGAAGCAGCAATCAATAAAGCTTTTGAAGTTGAGATTTTACAAAACAAAATCGATCCTGCCATTGTAGAAAAAGACCTTTGTATTATTGCCCTTGTGGGTGAAAACATGAAAAACCATCAGGGTTTAAGCGGAAGAATGTTTAGTACTTTAGGTAAAAACAACGTAAACATCCGTGCTATTGCCCAAGGTGCTTCTGAGCGTAATATCTCGACTGTAATCAACGAAAGAGACGTTAAAAAAGCACTGAATACTTTACACGAGAACTTCTTCGAAGAGAACACTAAACAACTGAATCTATTTGTAATGGGAGTTGGAAATGTGGGTGAGAAATTCATCGAACAAATTCACAGTCAAAGAAAGTTCTTGAAAGAAAATCTGAAGATTAACGTTCGCGTTATTGCTTTATCGAATTCCAGAAAAATGCTTTTTGATGAAGACGGAATTTCCCTGAAAGACTGGCAATCGGCTTTAGATAAAGGAGAACATGCTATTCCGGCAGAATTTATCGCTCGTGCCAAAGAACTGAATTTACGCAACAGTATTTTTGTAGATATTACAGCAAATGCAAGTGTTTCTGAAACTTACGAAAAATTCTTAAAAGAAAGTATTGCCGTTGTAACCTGTAATAAAATTGCCTGTTCATCTGCTTATGACAATTATAAAAAACTAAAAAGTTTATCTCGTCAATATAACGCTCCATTTTTGTTTGAAACCAATGTTGGTGCAGGATTACCAATTATAGATACGGTAAAAAACTTAATTGCCTCAGGTGATAAAGTGCATAAAATCCAGGCGGTTTTATCCGGAAGTTTAAACTTTATTTTCAACAACTTTGATAAAGACAATTCTTTTCATGATGTTGTAAAAGAAGCCGGAGTTCAGGGATTCACAGAGCCAGATCCTAAAATTGACTTAAGCGGAATCGATGTTGCACGTAAAATTCTGATTTTAATTCGTGAAAGCGGTTACGAAATGGATATTGATGCCATCGCCAACGAATCGTTCCTGCCAGCCGAATGTTTAGCAACAACAAACAACGAAGACTTTTTTGCATCGTTAACAAAACATGCTTCACATTTCGAAAAAATCTACGAAGAGGCTTTAGCCAAAGATTCAAGATTGAAATATGTAGCAAAATTCGAAGACGGAAAAGCAAGCGTAGGATTACAATTCATCCCAAAAGACCATCCTTTTTACAACTTAGAAGGAAAAGATAATATCGTGTTGTTCTACACAGATCGTTACGTAGATCAGCCTTTATTGATCAAAGGTGCCGGTGCAGGAGCAGCCGTTACAGCATCAGGAATTTTTGCAGATGTAATTCGAATAGGTAACAATTAAAGGTACTAAGTTGCTAAGGTTCTGAGTTTTTTTTATACTTGGAGACTTAGAAGCTTAGCAACTTAGAAGCTAGAAAATAAAAAACTTTGTGACTTTGTGCCTTCGTGGCAAAACCAACCAGAAATGAAAGAAATTAAACTATTTTGCCCGGCAACTATCGCGAATCTTTCGTGCGGATTTGACGTACTTGGACTTTGCTTAGACAATGCGGGTGATGAAATGATTGTTCGTAAAGTAGATCAAAAAGGAATTCGCATTACTAAAATTGTAGGTGCTGATCTACCTTTAGAAACCGAGAAAAACGTTTCGGGAGTTGCAGCCGTTGCAATGCTTGAAGCTTACGAAAAAGATTTTGAAGCGATAAATTTTGGATTCGAAATCGAAATCTACAAACACATCAAAGCCGGAAGCGGAATTGGAAGCAGTGCTGCAAGTTCTGCCGGAGCCGTTTTTGGGATTAATGAATTATTAGGAAAACCATATTCTCGTAAAGATTTGGTGCAATTTGCCATGCAAGGCGAGAAATTAGCCAGCGGAAACGCTCATGCTGACAACGTTGCCCCTGCCCTTTTGGGAGGTTTTACTTTGGTTAGAAGTTACGCTCCGCTGGATATTATCAGAATTAACAGTCCGGAAGAATTGTTCGCAACGGTGGTTCATCCTCAAATTGAGTTGAAAACTTCTGATGCGCGTTCGGTATTAAAACAAACCGTTTCCCTAAAAAGCGCGATTATGCAATGGGGAAATGTGGGCGGATTAATTGCCGGATTATACACAAAAGATTACGATTTGATAGGAAGATCACTTCATGACGAAATCGTAGAACCTTTAAGAAGCGTTTTGATTCCTGGATTTGATTTAATCAAACAAACGGCTATTGAAAACGGTGCTTTAGGTTCTGGAATTTCAGGTTCTGGTCCGTCGATTTTTGCTTTAAGCAGAGGAAAAGAAACCGCTGATAAAATTGCAAAAGCCATGAGTGAGGTGTATGAAAACATGAATTTGCCCTATGAAATTCATGTTTCGAAAATTAATCCCGATGGCGTAAGAATTATATAACACTAATTTACACGAATTATACGCCATGTTTGTCAGGCTGAGCGAAGTCGAAGCCCACGCAATGTATGAAACATAAAGTTTGTCATTTCGACGAAGGAGAAATCACATTAGTAACTCACACACAGCACGTTGCTCTCTGGATGCGATTTCTCCTCCGTCGAAATGACAAAAAAGCGTTAATCAATACAATTATAAAAATAAAAAAAAAGTAACCACAAAGCTTTGCGATCTCTGCGTTTTCAAAAGAAACCAATCCCTTGCGGTCTTTGCGGTAAAAAAACAACCATTGGAATTTGGAATTTAAAAATTGGAATTTGATAATACAGAAAGTCTATTTTCTATACTCTATTCTCTTTTTTCTAAAATCTAAAATCTAAAATCTAAAATTTAGAAATGAAATACTATAGTTTAAACCATAATGCACCCGAAGTTTCTTTTAAAGAAGCTGTAATACAAGGATTAGCAAGTGATAAGGGATTATATTTCCCAAAAAACATCACACCATTAAATCCTGCATTTTTTAATGTAATCGAAAATCTAAGCCACAACGACATCGCTTTTGATGTGATTCAGCAATTTGTGGGTGATGAAATTCCGGAAGAAAACTTAAGAGAAATCATCGCCGATACTCTGGTTTTTGATTTTCCTGTTGTAGAAGTCGAAAACGGCGTTTATTCGTTAGAATTATTCCACGGACCAACAATGGCTTTTAAAGACGTTGGAGCGCGATTTATGTCACGTTGTCTGGCGTATTTTAATAAAGACAAAAAAGACAGTAAAAATACGGTTTTAGTTGCCACTTCCGGAGATACCGGAGGAGCCGTTGCAAGCGGATTCCTTGGCGTTGCAGGTGTAGATGTTGTGATTTTATATCCATCAGGAAAAGTGAGCGACATTCAGGAAAAACAATTGACTACTTTAGGACAAAATATAAAAGCCCTTGAAGTTGATGGTGTTTTTGATGATTGCCAGGATATGGTAAAAAAAGCATTTTTAGACGAGTCTTTAGCGCATAAAAACCTGACATCTGCGAATTCTATAAATATTGCGCGTTGGTTGCCGCAAATGTTCTATTTTTTCTTTGCTTACAAAGCATTGAAAAGCCAAAACAAACCATTGATTTTCTCTTGCCCAAGTGGAAACTTCGGAAATATCTGTGCCGGAATTATGGCAAAGAAATTAGGATTGCCAATCGAACATTTTGTAGCGTCTACAAACGTAAACGATACGGTACCAAGATTCTTAGAAAACGGAAAATACGATCCAAAACCTTCTAAAGCCACAATCTCTAACGCAATGGATGTTGGAAACCCAAGTAACTTTATCAGGATTCAGGAATTGTACAACAATGACTTAAAAGCTTTCGAAAAAGATTTCTCTTCTTATAGTTATACTGATGAGGAAACCCTTGAAGCTCTAAAAAATATTTATAGCATAAACGGTTATATCGCAGAACCTCATGGCGCTGTTGGTTATCTTGGTTTGAAAAAAGAATTACAAAAACATGAGAGCGCCATTGGTGTTTTCTTAGAAACGGCACATCCTATTAAGTTTTTGGATGTTGTTGAGCCTGCTTTGGGAATTACGCTTCCTATTCCGGAACAAATTGAAAGTGTTATTAATGAGGAAAAAGTTAGTGTGAAGATTGGGACTTATGAGGAATTGAAGAGTTTCTTAGGTTAATAAAGCTAATATGAAATAATATATCGAACGACTGAGATTTATTTTCAGTCGTTTTTTTATTGCATTAAACCAAAATTATTTTGAGTTAGCAAATAAAATATCAAGTACGGAAATCCGTAAAAATTGGCTAGAAATAATATATATATGAAAAACAAGAAAACAAAAAAAAGCTTCGCTTATCTACCCAAATTTAAATGTATATGCGAAGGTTTGTTTTGCCTATAAACAGTTAAAGATTAAACAAAGTAGAACTAAGAATTAAATAACTTAAAATATGTTTGATGATTTAAATTTCGAAATTTTAAATAATCCTGAATACAAAGAGGACTCTGTTAGAGAAGATATAGTAATGCCTATTTTAAAAAAACTAGGGTATTCCTCATCTGGTAAAAATAAAATTAGAAGAGCAATTCCATTAACACATCCATTTGTTAATATTGGTTCAACTCAGCGAAAAATAAATATCATACCTGATTACATTCTTGAAACTGAAAATGGTGTCAAATGGATCTTAGACGCCAAAGGACCTAATGAAGATATAATTAAAAGTGCTAATGTCGAGCAAGCCTATAGTTATGCAATTAATCCTGAGGTTAGATGTGACGTATATGCATTATGCAATGGAAGACAATTAACCGCATTTAATATAAGGGAAATTCAACCAATTCTACAAATTGACATAGAAAACATAGATGAAAATTGGAGAGAAATAGCAACTATATTAAGCCCTTTACATCTAGAAAAATTTTATTTAAAAGATTTTCATCCTGATTTGGGAGTACATTTACTTAAATCGGGACTTGACTACAATGTTAGAATTCACATAGTTCATGCATTTGTTCACAATATAACAAAAGTTAATGATGAATTGTATACGGTATACTCAGTTGTTTACTTTGGTAATGATTATGGGCTTCTTTCGATTTTAAACCAGAGAAACTTTCTGAATTTTTAAATTCAGTACCTGAAGAAAAGAAAGACCTTATAATAAGTGGCTTAACAAATAATCCATATAAAGTTGATTTCAATTCAATTGAAGAAGCTTTTCCAATTGCGATTAGTGCGAAAAGAGGTACAATTGCTTATACTAATAGTAATGAAACTTACATCCCTTTAGAAGTTATTGAATTCAACAGTATCATCAGCTAGCGCAAGTGTCCCACTCGTGAACGCAAAGAAATTCAAAAACCAATTGAAACGTTCACGAGCGAGACGCTCGCGCTCAATGTCATTAAGTTAAGGTGTTAATATTCTTTATTTCAATAAATTAAGATGTTTTTAATTTGTTAGTTTATAGTAATTTTCTTATATTTAAGCT
>NZ_JBNNFM010000053.1:0-24232 GCF_050267765.1 Flavobacterium sp. NPDC079362
TCGTAAATTAAGAACCGCCTTGGTACGGATCCGTATGCCGGGTGGTGTGGAAGGTCGCCTAGGGAATTAATCCCTAGGCTCCTATCCGATTTTTACAAGGTGTTTTTTATTCTTGCCATGAAGGGTTTTCTGCCACGAAGGCGCTAAGGCACAAAGTTTATTCAGGAGGATTGTTAAAATCTCGGCAAAGTGTAGAGGCGTAAGTTTTTTGCCACGAAGGATTTTCTGCCACGAAGACACTAAGGCACAAAGTTTCTTCAACAGAATTGTTAAAATCTCGCAGAGGCGCAAAGTTTTTTTGTCACGATTGGTTTTTCTGCGAGAAGGAGTAAAGCACAATGTTTTACTTTTTTTTCTTTGGGACTTAGCGCCTTTGCGCGATTATAAATATTTACCATAAACCATCATACTTCAATTTAAACTTTGTGCCTTAGTGTCTTCGTGGCAAAATCACCTCACTTTGCGCGATTTTAAATATTTACCATAAACCAGCGTACTACAATTTAAACCTTGCGCCTTAGCGCCTTCGTGGCAAAATTACGTCACTTTGGGTGATTATAAGATTTACCATAAACCAGCGTACTTCAATTTAAACTTTGTGTCTTAGTGTCTTCGTGGCAAAATCACCTCACTTTGCGCGATTATAAATATTTACCATAAACCAGCGTACTTCAATTTAAACTTTGCGCCTTAGTGTCTTCGTGGCAAAATTACGTCACTTTGGGTGATTATAAGATTTACCATAAACCATCATACTTCAATTTAAACTTCGTGCTTTTGTGTCTTCGTGGCAAAAATATGGGTGTTTGTAGTTTGTTTTTACGTTTCCTTTAATTATGAAATATCTGACTGAAATTGTATAAGGCTTTGATTAACAATATTTATGAAATTTGAATTATCAAAAAAGAAATAAAACCAAAGTTGAGTTTTGTACGTAAATAATTACGGACTAATTTATAAAAACCAAACCATTATGAAAAAACTATACTTAAATGCAGGAGGATTTGATGCTATTTTTAATGATCTTAAAGATAGTTTTAACGGTGATTTGATTCTCAATAATAACGAATACAATTTAGTTATTAAATCAAAATGGGCAAAAGGGACTATTACCGGAGTTTGTCTGGATAATAAAATGTCGCATTTGAGTTTTGATCTTGTATTGAATCAGGATGTCAGTTTAAGTATAGAATCATTTCAATCAGCGCCTATATTTTTCGCGTATTGCGAAGACGGACGATTGACACATAGTTTTGGTGCGAATGGAGAGAAAAAAAGCATTAAAAAGAATCAAACCGGTATTTTGAGTAATACATCAGTTATAAATAGTGTTTTGTATTTGGAAAGTCATAAACACATTCAGTTTTCATTAATAGGAATGCCAACGAATGTATCAGCTGAAGGACAGAATGCTGAAACGATTTCTCAATTAAAGAAAAGATTCATGAGCGAATCAGGCAATTATTTTTATGCAGGAAGCCAAAGTTTGAAAACTGCTCAGAAATGGCAAGAACTTAAAACGCTTCCTCAAAAAGGAATTGTTAGAAATTTGCTTAAAAAAATAATATTAAAAGAAATTATTGAGATAGAGATAGCTCAACATAGTTATAATTATATCAAAACATTTGAACCTATTTTAAATTTGGCCGTAAAGCAAATTAATGAAATTAAAAGAATTTCGAATATGAATATAACTGAAGTAATTATTGCTGCAGGATTAGCGAGCCGACACTATTTGCCACGTATTTTTAAAGAAAAATACCATTTATCATATAAGCCATTCAATCAGAAATTAGCTAGCTAACAAGCATCATATATTACTTCTTTTACGAAAAAAACAGCTTAAACGAGCTGTTTTTTTTAGTTAAGAATGTTGCTAAAATAGCGCGCGGATGACGCTGATTCGCTTTGCGAAAACGCTGATTGACGCGGATTTTTTATTTTGTAATGAAATTTTAGTGTGTGTCATTGCGGTGAAATTGCCCACGGATGACACGGATTCGCTTTGCGAAAACGCTGATTTGCGCAGGTTTTTTATTTTGATGATTGCTTGTTTTTTGTCGTTCTGACGTAATTTATTACCTTATAATTAATAAAAACTTAGCATCTTCGTGGCGGAAAACTACTGTCTTCGCAGTATAAAAACTTTGTGTCTTAGTGTCTTTGCGGCAAAAAAACTAATGTATTTGCTGTCAAAAACCTTTGTGTCTTCATGACAAAAAAACGTAATACACAAGTCTCATTCTTTCTCATAATAAATAATAAAATAAACCATAATCAAATTCAGGCATAACGAGACGCTATTGGTAATTATTATGGGTAAATCATTTTTTAAAATGCCGTAAATAATCCAAACCAGGATTCCGAAAGTTAGAATTCCAAAGGTTTTAAGCGAGATTTGTTTCACTTTTTTGGTTTTCCAGACTTTTAGAATCTGCGGAATCACTGATATCGTAACACAGGTTCCGGCGAAGAGTCCGATAACGTCTATTAAATTCATTTTTTTTGAGTTGCTAAGGTTCTGAGATACTAAGTTGCTGAGTTTTTTAATCTCGCAAAGGCGCAATGTTTTTTTTAGTTACTAAGTTTCTAAATGGCTAAGTTTTTTAATCTCGCAAAGACGCAAAGGCGCTAATTTTTTTTTTGAGTTACTTAAATAAGCTCACGCAAATTAACTTCGCATCTTTGCGCGATTAAACTATACACAATAAAAAACTTTGAACCTTTGTCCCTTTGCGCCTTTGAACCTTTAAAAAAATCTATCCGCCAATCATTTCTCCACCATTGACATGAATGAATTGTCCGGTGATATAGCTACTGTCTTCGCAGGCAAGAAATACATAAGCAGGTGCAACTTCTGAGGGTTGACCGGCTCTTTCCATTGGATTGTCTTTACCAAAATCAGATAATTTATCAAAAGTAGCCACAATCAAAGGTGTCCAGATTGGTCCAGGCGCAACGCCGTTTACACGTATTTGCTTTTTGGCCAGCATAGTCGATAATGATCTTGTAAAACTAACAATGGCACCTTTTGTACTCGCATAATCCGCAAGATGTTCGCTGCCGCGATACGCCGTAACAGAACTCGTATTAATAATAGTATCGCCTTGCTTCAAAAATGGCAATGCCGCTTTTGTAATATAAAAGTAAGGATAGATATTGGTTTCGAATGTCTTATGGAGCTGTGCAGCGGTTATTTTTTCCAATTCGGTTTGAGGAAATTGTACAGCTGCATTATTAACCACAATATTTATTTTTTTAAATAAGGTACGGCACTTTTTTACAGCACTTTTACAAAATTTCTCATCTTTCAAATCGCCACTAATAATCAGGCATTGTTGGCCTTCTTTCTCAATTAATGCCTTTGTCTCTTTAGCGTCTTTGTCTTCTTTTAAGTAAACTATGGCAATATCCGCACCTTCTCTGGCAAAATGAACGGCAACACTACGGCCAATACCACTGTCGCCACCGGTTATAAAAGCAACTTTTTTGAGGAGTTTACCGCTTCCAACATAATTTTCTCTTATAATTTCCGGTTCAGGGTTCATTTTATGTTCGTTCCCCGGAAGATTTTGTTTTTGTTCAGGAAATGTCTTTGTCTTTTTCATAATACTTTAATTTTAGAGCAATTAATCTGACTCTAAAATAGTTAGCAGATTATTAAAAGCTTAACTGAAATAAATTTAAGATTACCTCAATAAATTACATCTAAAATTTAAAGCCCAAACATGGGAATTATGTAACTAATTTGCTTTTCGATAAAAAGGCAATATGCTTTTTTTTTATAAATTTGAAGGTTTGACTGCCGTTATTTAAAAATAGGATCAGCTATTTTGAATAGCATTTTTCAAAGCGATTTTCAAATTAAAAACAAATTTATTCATTACAACTTTACTCCCCCAATACAGTATGGTATTAATCGTCGACGATATAAAGGCAAATATAATTGCCTTGAAGAAAACATTAGAACTACATGATATTGATGTGGACACGGCTGAGTCCGGCGAAGAAGCCCTGAAGAAAATCCTAAAAACAGATTATTGCCTGATTATTATGGATGTTCAGATGCCGGGACTTGATGGTTTCGAAGTAGTAAAAATCCTCTCAGGTAATAAACGCACCAAAGACATTCCGGTGATCTTTCTTTCGGCACTAAATATCGAAAAGAAATACATTTTTAAAGGATATGAAACCGGTGCAGTCGAATACATTACCAAACCTGTAGACAGTGATTTGCTGATGTTAAAAGTAAAAACTTTCCTGAAACTTTATGAGCAGCAAAGAGAATTAAAAGGTATAAAAGAACTCCTTTCTAAAGAAATCATAATAAGGAAAGAAGCTCAGGACAATCTCGAAATTAAAATCGCGGAAAGAACTAAAGAACTGGTTTTGAAAAACGAAGAATTAGAGATGAAAAATCACGAACTGCAACAATTCTCCTGGGTAGTTTCGCACGATTTAAATGAGCCCATCCGTAAAATTCAGATTTTTATAAAAATCATCAAAGAGCTTTATTTGGCTGATGATGTAAAAGCAATTGATTACGTAAATCGTACAATTAAATCAGCAGAACGAATGCAGACTTTAATTACTGATTTACTAGCATACTCAAGATTGTCGTCGCAGGTAAAACCTGAATCAACCGATCTGAATGAGGTTTTGCAGGAAGTACTTTCAGATTTTGATTATTTGATCGAAAGGAAAAATGCGACTATAAAAACAAATGAACTCCCAACAATAGACAGCATTCCGAGTCAGCTGAGGCAGGTCTTTCAGAATTTGATAGGAAATGCACTCAAGTTTTCCGGAAATTCCCAACATCCTTTGATCGAAATTACATCTGAATTAATTTCAGATAAATCTTTTGAAAGTCCTGTTGCTGCAGATGGTAAATTTTGCAGGATTACAGTAAAAGATAACGGAATTGGTTTTGATGAAATTTACCTCGATCGGATATTTATCATTTTCCAGAGCTTAAACGATCGACAGTCGTATGAAGGAACCGGAATTGGATTGGCGATTGCCAAAAAAATCATAGAAAAACACAACGGATTAATCACAGCAAAAAGTCAGGTAGGCAAGGGCGCAAGCTTCATTATTGTTCTTCCTTTAAAATACGAATAAATATAACCAAAAACATGAAGAATAACTTTAAAAGGAATTTATTAATAAGTTCGATGATCTCGTTACTGGTTCTGATGATCAGTTCTACGGCCTCATTTGTAAGTATAAAGAGCTTACTGAACAGTAATTTTTGGGTCAACCATACTCAGGATGTAATTTATAATCTGAACGAAGGTTCTGCGATAATTACCGAAGCGCAAACCAGTATGCGTGGTTTTTTGATTACCGGTGACGAACAATTTATAGAACGATATAATGATGCCGAAGCAAAATCAAATAATTATTTTGAAAAAGTATTAGAGCTTACGGTTGATAATCCATCTCAGCAAGCACAATTAAAGGAATTAACCACACTTCGTTCTAACTTTTTTAAGTACCTGAACAATCAAATCGTAAAAAAGCGCCTCGGAAAAAACGCGGCTACTTTTGATCTCACTGAGGGCAGAAATATGATGAATGATTTGCGTGCTAAAATTAAAACAGTTGAAAATACAGAGCAGAATCTTTTAAAAGAACGCAATGAAAACTCAGAACGTTATGGTACTTACAGTATCATTTTGATAATCGTTGCTTTTATAATTGCCTTTATTATTTCGATTGTATTTTTGATCAGGATTCTAAAAGATTTTAATGAACGTGCGCTGCTTCAGGCTGAACTAGAGAAAAAAGATCGTGAAACAGCTCAAAGAATCGAAGCAATAAGTTCTATTGCCAGTAATATTTCGAACGGAAATTATGACATTCGTGTAGATGATACAAAGGCTGATGCATTAGGAAGCGTGGGCGAATCCTTGAATAGTATGGGAGTTTCCCTGAAAAATTCTTTCGATTTATTGTCTCAAAAAGAATGGCTTCAAACCGGTATTGCGAATCTCAATAATGTAATGCTGGGTGATAAATCAATGCAAAAATTATCAAAAGATGTTATTGAATTTGTGTGCCAATATACCAATAGCAGTGCCGGAGTTTTATATGTTTTAGAAGAAAATGAACTTTTTGTTGCAGGCGGTTACAGCTATATACCAAGTAAAAATCGAGAACGCATTCAAAAAGGAGAAGGTTTAATTGGACAGGCCATTGTTTCAGGAAAAATTCTACAATTAAAAGCATTATCGCCAGATGATATCCAGATTAATTATGCTTTAGGTCAGATAAAACCAACCCATATTGTGGCTATTCCGTTGTTGGATACTAAAATTGAGGGAGCTATTGAATTGGCGAGTATTTACGGGTTTTCGGATTTGCATTTAGAGTTTTTGAAGAATGTTTCTAACAATATTGGAATTGCAGTTAAATCTACTCAAAATAGAAAAAGAGTAATGGAATTGCTGGAAGAAACGAAAGCTCAATCTGAAGAGTTACAAGTACAACACAGCGAACTTGAAGCAATAAATGCCGAATTAGAAGCACAAACTGAGAAACTTCAGGCTTCTGAAGAAGAACTGAGAGTACAACAGGAAGAATTGGAGCAAACTAATGAAGAGTTGTCTGAAAGAAGTGTTTTATTGGAAGAAAAAAACAACGAGATCCAAAAGAAATCTGAAGCTTTAGAGTTAACAACTCGTTATAAATCAGAGTTTTTGGCAAATATGTCACACGAATTAAGAACGCCTTTGAATTCGATTTTGCTCTTGAGCCGTTTGTTATCTGAGAATAATAACAAAAGCATGGTCGAGGAAGAAATTGAGTTTGCAAAAGTAATTCAGAGTTCCGGAAACAGTTTGTTAGGATTGATCGACGAAATTCTGGATTTATCCAAAATTGAAGCGGGTAAAATGGAACTTGAATTTCTGGATGTTTCTACTAAAGAAATCACGGATACTTTATGGAATTTATTCAATCAGGTAGCAAAAGAAAAGGGAATTAAGTTGGAAATTCTTTCGAATGATGCACCAATTGTCATTAAAACGGACAAGATGCGTTTGGAGCAGATCCTGAAAAACCTGATTTCGAACGCCATTAAATTTACTGAAAAAGGTACTGTAAGCTTAGAAATTAAAATTAATGAAGACGATGATAAAATCATTTGCTTTATTGTAAAAGATACCGGAATTGGAATCCCGTTAGAAAAACAGCCACTGGTTTTTGAAGCTTTCCAACAAGCGGATGGCTCGACAAAACGTAAATACGGAGGAACAGGTTTAGGATTATCGATCAGCAGGGAATTAGCAAAATTACTTCGCGGTGAAATAATCTTGCATAGTAAAGTTCAGGAAGGCAGTACGTTTACCTTGTGCCTTCCGGTTTTTGGATCTGCAATTGGTAGAATTAATGTCGAAAAAATTCCACCAACAGAATTTACAGAAGTAGTAGAGACAGAGAAAGCCCCTGTAAAAAATAAATATTTAAGCGCGACGATTCCGGACGAGATTGAAGATGACAGAAATTCAATTTTGCCAAACGATAAAGTAATCCTGATTGTTGAGGATGATATTAATTTTGCGAAATCCCTTTTAACTTTTACGAGAAAAAAAGGATATAAAGGAGTCGTTTCTGTTCGTGGGGATTATGCTTTGAACTTTACTTTGTTGTATAAACCTGTTGGCGTTTTATTAGATATTGAGCTGCCAATAAAAAGCGGTTGGGAAGTTCTGGAAGAATTAAAAAATCATAACGAAACCAAACATATCCCGGTTCATATTATGTCATCGCACAAATTAAAACAGGAAAGTTTACTAAAAGGAGCCGTGGATTTCTTAGACAAACCGGTGGCTTTTGAGAAGATTCCGGATGTGTTTTTGCGAATTGAGCACATCATTAATAAAGAAGCGCAAAAGGTTTTAATTATTGAGGACAATCCAAAGCATGCAAAGGCACTGGCTTATTTCTTAGAAACCTATAATATTAATTCTGAAATAAAAAGTGAGGTTTCGCAAGGACTGGAGGCTTTGAATAAAACCGAAATTGATTGTGTTATTCTCGATATGGGAATTCCGGACAAACATGCTTACCAGATTTTAGACGGGGTAAAAAAATCGCCTGGATTGGAGAACTTACCTGTAATTGTTTTTACAGGAAAAAGTTTATCGATGAAGGAAGAAGTAAAGATTAAAAAATATGCCGATTCTATTATTGTAAAAACAGCGCATTCTTACCAAAGGATGCTTGATGAAGTTTCGTTATTCCTTCATTTAGTTGAAGATAAAAAAGACGGAAATGACAAGAAAGAAAGCTATAAAAAGCTAAATTTACTAAACAATATTCTTCATGAGAAAAAGGTATTGATTGTAGACGATGATGTTCGTAATATTTATTCATTGACAAAAGCACTTGAAGTTTTTAAAATGAATGTGATTACTGCTTTTGATGGTAAGGAAGCGATCAAGATATTAGCAGAACATCCGGATACTGATGTTGTTTTATTAGACATGATGATGCCTAATATGGACGGTTATGAAACGGCTGAAAAAATTCGTGCTAATCCTAAATTTTTAAATTTACCGGTAATTGCCGTGACAGCCAAGGCCATGACAGGCGACAGAGAAAAATGTATCAAAGCAGGAGCGTCAGATTATATTACCAAACCGGTAGATATCGATCAGCTGCTTTCGTTATTGAGAGTATGGCTTTACGATAAAATATAAAAAAGTTAGCCACAGATTAAAAAGATTCTCAGATAATTTTTGATAAAGAAATCATTTTAAATCCTTTAATCTGTGGCAAAAAGACAAGAATTTTTAAGGATTCATTGTTTAAATAATTTTTGAAATTTGTGCTAATTCGCAATTCGTAGCGAAAAAAACTTCGCAAAAAAATAATTCGTGACAAAAATAAACCAAATAAAAGTGGACGAAATGAATAAAAAAAGACTTTTGATTATTGATGATGATTCTAGAAATATTTTTGCTTTAGAACACACTTTACGTGCAAAATCATTTGATTGCTTGTCTTGTTTAAGTGCCGAAGAAGCTTTGAAAATATTAAGCTCTGATGAAGTTATCGATGGGATTCTGATCGATATGATGATGCCGGAAATGGATGGTTATGAAGCAATCCCGTTAATAAAAGCACTTCCTAACAGAAGATCAGCTTATATTGTGGCGGTAACTGCTCAGGCAATGATAGGCGACAAAGAAAAATGTTTAGAGGCTGGGGCAGATGCCTATATTTCAAAACCGGTAGATGTAGATAAATTACTGCTTATCTTGGGCAAAATTTGAGAGTATTATGATTGAGGATATCGAACTAGAAACACTTATTAATGACGTTTATGAATATTACGGTTTCGATTTTGGCAGCTATTCAAGAGCTTCATTAAAAAGACGTGTAAACAGAGTAATGCATTTAGATGGATTTACGCATTTTCATGAATTTCTCTCCAGAGTTCGGTATGATCCGGAGTATTATAAAAGAATGGTCGATGAGATCACCGTCAACGTAACAGAGATGTTTCGGGATCCGGCTTTTTATGCCGTTGTGCGAAAAGAAATTTTACCTTTATTAGGTACAAAACCCTTTATTAGATTATGGCACGCCGGCTGTTCTACAGGCGAAGAAGTATATTCTATGGCTATAATGCTAAAAGAAGCCGGTTTACTTCATAAATCATTAATTTATGCGACAGACATTAATGCGACGGTTTTAGAAACAGCCAAAAAAGGGATTTTTCCTTTGCGAATGATGAAAGAATATTCAGAGAATTATCGCGATGCAGGCGGGCAGGAAGATTTTTCCAGTTACTATATCGCCAATTATGGGATTGCTAAGTTTAATGAAGAATTAGCCGAAAAGATGGTTTTCTCACAGCATAATTTAGTATCAGATACCTCGTTTAATGAATTTGATATGATCTTATGCCGTAATGTTTTAATTTATTTTGATAACGATCTCCAAAAAAGAGTCATTAATTTATTCGATGAAAGTCTGGCAGTTTTAGGGTTTTTAGCCTTAGGAACAAAAGAAACTATTAAATATTCTATTGCTCCTAACAAATACAAACAGCTGGATAAAGAAAAAATATGGAGGAAGGTAAAATAATATCAGACTGTAAAGTGGTTATCATAGGCGGATCTGCAGGAAGCTTAAATGCTTTAATGCAAATTTTGCCGGAATTAACTAAATTAAATGGCTTTGCAATTGTAATTGTGGTACATAGAAAAAGTACAGACGATCAGACTTTAGAGGAACTGATTGCTTTAAAATCAAATATTTTAGTAAAATCTGTCGAGGATAAAGTACCTCTTGTACCGGGTTTTATTTATATAGCGCCGTCTAATTATCATTTGTTATTTGAAAAAAACGAGACGCTTTCGCTTGATATTTCTGAGAAAATAAATTATAGCCGACCTAGTATTGATGTGTCATTTGAATCTGCTGCAGAAATTTATGGGAAATCACTGGTAGGAATTTTATTGTCCGGCTCAAATACTGACGGAACCTACGGTCTAAAAAGTATTCATGCTGCAGGAGGAACAATAGTAGTTCAAAATCCGCTTGCTGCTGATATGCCTTTTATGCCTCACAATGCGATTTTGAATACTAATCCTGATTTTGTTCTGGATAATAATGAATTGTTAGACTTTATTAGTACGATAAATGGTTAGCTATTTTTGAGGTTTCGCTTCATCCTCCGGAAGGACAATTTTATTTAGTTCAGCTTCTTTTTCAGCCCTTCTTTGAGCTGCTTTCCCTTTTCCAATAGGGAGACCTGCAGTTACATACAAAGATCTGTTGTATACATTTGGGCCGTCACCTTTCATTACAGGAACCAACCCGTAATAATATTGAACCGTTACGTTCAAACCATTTCCAATTTTCATATGATAACCTGCTCCCAGCGCAATTCCCGCATCGATAACCCGTATTTGGTCCCGGATATTTTTTTTATAAACCACATCATCCTTATTCACTTCTCTGGTAAACTCATCAAAAGCTTTGGCTAATAAACCAAACTGAGGTCCAGTTTTAAGATAAATATTATTCCTGAACTGATATTTAATTAAAATAGGAACATTAAAGTATCTTATTTCGCGATTTACACTTCCGCCTGCAAAAGTATTGTCAAGAGTAGCGTCGTTTAGAGAATACACCGGTATTCCGTGTGCGCCCATTGGAGATTTTACAATTACTCCGGTATTAATCATCCAGGCCGGATTTTGTTTAGATCGAATATCAAAATAAAATCCAAGATTAAAACCCAAATTGGTTCCCGAAGTATCAAGGTCAGAAATTGTCGAGAAATTCACGCCGCCTTCTAAACCAAACTCCAAAAAAGGAGAATTCAGTTTGTCTCCAAAAATTAAGGAAATTAAAACTTGAGAGCGTGCCGGAACAATACAAAACAATGCGATAAGTAATAATAATCCTTTTTTCATATAATTTGGTTTAAAGTCCAAAACGATACTGAAGCCCGCCTAAAACCTGCGTTCTGGTTCCTAAAAAACCTGCTTCTACTCTAAACATAATATGTTTACTATATTGAAATTGAGATCCTACAATAAAATTCCACATATCTTTTGGCGCTTTATGCAATGAATATTGAACCGTTGATGATTCAGCCGTGCTTAAAGCACCATCTAATGTAGTCAGAAAAGTTCCTGCTGACTCCAGCGCCCTGTCTGCCGTATTATGCTTCGCAACATTTGCAGGATTTTTTTGCTGAGATGGCGTTAATCCGTCCCACCAAGTGTCAACCTTAGTTTGATTATCAGAGACTTTAGTCAATCCGTCAGCTACTTTTTGTTCAGCACTGTTGAGATCTAAAACATCACTCAAAGAGATAGTTCCGTTAGTATTGCCAGAGATATGAACCCTAAATCCACCAACCCAAAGAGCAATATTTCTGTCCGGTTTATGCAGTTTAAATGTTTTACCCAATCGTGGACCAAAAATATAAGAAAAAGCAGGTTTGTCAAGAGAACTAATATCAGTCCACGCCATATTCATATCAAGGGCAAGCCAGCCGCCGCCAATACCAATAGTAGGTGTCATCCCGAATCCGAATGTTGTGGCATCAAAATTAGCACTTGTATTAATAGAGGTAATTTGAGTCCAGTTATTATCGGCATCCGGAATCCATATTCCGGCATTTATTTTTATAGTGGTTTTAGACTGGCCAAAAATTCCATATACATTTAAGAATGGCAGCAGCCAGATATCAGGTCGGATCGTAACAGAACTCGTTACTACAGAAGATTTATCAAAACGAACGATTTCATCTAAATTATATAAAGGGCCATTATTAAAGCCAACTTCTAAATCTTTTATGGTAATATCAGAATCCTGCCAGAAATAATTTATGGAAAGTCCTGCGGAATAAGGTAATTTATATCCTTTTTGAGCTACTTTTTCTCCCCAGATGGGTAAAGCATAAGGGTATTTTTCTATTGCAAGGCTGTCTTTTAGCTGCTGATTTTTTTCTCCTACGATTTTTTCGGTATAGACCTGACCGTAAATTTGCATGCTAAAGAATAATGATGATAAGGCTAATATTAATGTATTATATTTCATTGATTTTCGTGTTTATAATTGTTAATTAATAGAACTGCGTAAAAGAAATATGCACTAAATGTATTCTTATGAGGGTGTAGATGTATCTTTTTGGTTTATAGGAGAATATGAATTGAAGGCTTATAAGGATGAACTCAAAACATATGTTAATTATTGTTAAATTTAACTAAATTTTTTTATCATTAATCATATTTTTTTAAGAAAATGCAATTTTTTAGGGAAACGAAACTCCAAGTAAATTTTAGAGAATTAATCCTTTTTCTCTAACATTTTCAACTAATTAAGTTTACAATAGAAATAAATAGTATTTTTGCAACGTGAAATGGATAACTATTATATTATCACTTTATTTAATGGCGCTTTCAAATATGCCTTGTGCAGATATGGAAGTAAATAGTGCTGCTCATAAAATTGCCCAATTTTCATCAGATGCAAATCATTCACACGATAAACAAAACGATTTATGCTCTCCGTTCTGCGCTTGTAATTGCTGTGGAGCACAAGTATTAAGTTATCAGACTGCCATAAGTTTTGATTTTCCTGTGTCTTATTCTATTATTGCAATACAATTACCTAATTATACCTCAGTTTTTGCTTCCAATTTCTATGGAAGTATTTGGCAGCCACCTCAAATAGCATAATGATGCCCGATTAAGTTCGGGTTAGAGAGTTGTGGATTTTCCACAGTATTTAAATAGACAGACCTTGTCTAATTTCTCACATCATTATACCATTAAAATGTTAGATAAAATCATACAGTTTAGTATAAAGAACAAGTTCGTTATACTGCTATTTACCCTTGTATTAATAGCTTGGGGAAGCTATTCGCTTAAACAATTACCATTAGATGCTTTGCCGGACATTACCAATAATCAGGTGCAAATCATTACGGCTGCGCCAACCTTGGCAAGTCAGGAAGTCGAGCAATTAATCACTTATCCGCTGGAACAGGCAGTAAAAACGGTTCCCGATATTATAGAACTCCGCAGTATTTCCCGTTTCGGATTATCAGTTGTTACTGTTGTTTTCGAGGACGATGTTGATATTTACTGGGCAAGAGAACAAATATTTCAACGCTTAAAACAAGCCGAGGAAAATATCCCGGCCTATGCAGGTTCGCCAGAATTAGCACCAATTTCTACAGGATTAGGAGAAATTTACCAATATGATGTTTATGCCAAAAAAGGTTATGAAAACAAATACGATGCAGTAAAATTAAGAACCATTCAGGATTGGATTATTATTCCGCAGCTGCAAGGTGTTAAAGGTGTTGCAGATGTAAGTACCTGGGGCGGAAAATTAAAACAATACGAAATTGCCGTTAATCCCAATACACTGAACAGTCTTGGAGTTACAATTACCGAAATTTTTGAAGCCTTAGAAAAAAACAATCAGAACACAGGTGGTGCTTATATTGAAAAAGATCAATATGCCTATTTTATTCGTGGTGTTGGAATGGCAAAAGGTGTAAAAGACCTGGGAAATGTGGTGGTTAAAAACCGAAATGGTTCGCCTGTTTTAGTTCGTGATGTTGCCGAAGTACGCGAAGGAGTTGCATTACGTTACGGAGCATCGACCAAAGATGGAAAAGGTGAAATTGTTTCCGGAATGGTTTTAATGTTAAAAGGCGAAAACTCGAGTGCAGTTGTAAACAGAATCAAGGAAAGAATGATTCAGATTAATAAAAGTTTGCCAGAAGGCGTAGTGGCAGAAGCTTTTATCGACAGAGGAAAATTAGTCGATAATGCAATGGGAACGGTTACAAAAAATTTACTGGAAGGAGCTTTAATCGTGATTTTTGTACTGATTTTGTTTCTGGGAAATCTTCGTGCCGGTTTAATTGTTGCTTCGGTTATTCCGCTTGCGATGCTGTTTGCCGTTATTTTGATGAATGCTTTTGGCGTAAGCGGAAACTTGATGAGTTTAGGGGCAATCGATTTTGGAATTATTGTCGATGGAGCCGTAATTATCGTCGAAGCCACGATGCATCATTTACAAAAACTCAAGCGCAAGAAAGAATTAACGCAGGACGAAATGGATGCGGAAGTTTATAACTCAGCTTCAAAAATTAGAAATAGTGCTGCTTTTGGAGAAATCATCATCTTAATCGTTTATCTGCCAATTCTGGCTTTAGTAGGAACAGAAGGAAAAATGTTTAAACCTATGGCAATGACCGTTGGTTTTGCAGTTGCAGGAGCATTTGTACTTTCATTGACGTATGTACCCATGATGAGTGCTTTGTTTTTATCGAAAAATACAGAACACAAAGAGAATTTCAGCGACAGGATGATGGCTTGGTTAGAGTCGATTTATACGCCATTTTTAGAGAAAGCCTTACAGTTTAAAAAGTTGGTTTTAGGGATTTCGCTGGGTTTATTTACTGTGGGATTACTTGTTTTTAATAGTATGGGAGGAGAGTTTATCCCAACCATAGAAGAAGGCGATTTAGCAATAAATGCCACTATCATGACAGGAAGTTCGCTGACCCAGATGATAGAAACAACTACGAAGTACGAACAAATACTAAAAGCCAAATTTCCTGAGATTAAAACTATCGTAACCAAGATAGGAAGCGGGGAAATCCCGACAGATCCGATGCCAATTGAAAGCGGCGATTTGATTATTGTCTTAAAAGACAAAAAAGAATGGGGCAAAAAATACCGCAATTGGGAAGAATTGGCCAATGCAATGAAAGAAGAAATGGAAGTGATTCCGGGCGCTAATATTGAGATTTCTCAGCCTATCCAGATGCGTTTTAATGAATTGATGACCGGAAGCCGAAGCGATATTGCTATTAAAATTTTTGGCGATGATTTAGAAATTCTTGATGCAAAAGCAGCGGAGTTAATTTCGAAAATAAAAGGGATCGAAGGAATTGGGGATTTAAAAGCTGATAAAGTAACGGGATTGCCACAAATCACGATAAAATACGATTATAATAAAATTGCTTTATACGGATTGAACATTTCGGACATTAACCAAATAATCCGATCTTCATTTGCGGGAGAAAGTGCAGGAAAAATCTACGACGAAAGCAAAAGATTTGATGTTGTAGTCCGTATGAACGAAGACAATCGTGCGGATATTACAGATGTTAGTAATTTATTTATTCCGTTGCCAAATGGTCAGCAAGTGCCGCTTTCGCAAGTGGCGACAGTCGATTATGAACAAGGTCCCGTACAAGTTACCCGCGAAGACGGAAAGAGAAGAATTACCGTTGGATTAAACGTTCGTGGTCGTGATATAAAAAGTGTAGTTGAAGAGATTCAGCAAAAACTTGATAAAGACCTGAAACTTCCTGCTGGTTATTATGTAACGTATGGCGGTCAGTTCGAAAATCTGATCGAAGCAACCAAACGACTTTCGGTAGCATTGCCAATCGCTTTGGGATTAATATTAGTCTTGCTTTATTTTACTTTTAAAAGTTTCAAACAGGCAGGATTGATTTTTACAGCTATTCCACTTTCAGCAATTGGAGGTGTTTTTGCACTCTGGATGCGCGGAATGCCGTTTAGTATTTCGGCAGGAATTGGTTTTATTGCTTTATTTGGAATCGCAGTTCTGAACGGAATCGTATTGATTTCATATTTCAATCAACTGAAAAAAGAGGGAGTTTTAGATCCGCTGCAAAGGATTTTAATAGGAACCAAAACCAGATTACGTCCCGTTTTAATGACTGCGGCTGTTGCCTCTTTAGGATTTTTGCCAATGGCATTATCAACCAGCGGCGGTGCAGAGGTACAAAAACCTTTGGCAACCGTTGTTATTGGAGGTTTATTCTCAGCAACATTATTGACATTGATCGTTTTACCGATTCTTTATTTGTTGCTAGAAAAGAAGTTTAAGAATAAAGAGACAGAATAGTAAGTTTTTTTTGCCACAGATTAAAGGGATTAAAATGATTTTGTTTAACGCAGATTTTAAAATGATTTAAGCAGATAGGCGCAGATTTTTAATCCTACGAACTTTATAAAATTAAATCTGCCAAAATCTGCAGAATCTTCGTGAAACTAAAAATTAAGGCAAAAAAATTAAAACATTAAAAAAATGAATTCAATATATAAAATCAATGTAACAGCCTTTGTGAACTTTGCGAATGTTCCTTTGCGAGCTTTGCGGTTAAATAGGTTTCTATTGGCACATAAAACATTGTGGTTAATAGCATTTCTATTAATAAGTACACTAACATCGGCACAGGAAAAAATCAGTCTTGAAAAAGCAATTGAACTTGCGAAATCAAACAATATTGATTTAAAAATTGCTGATAAAGAAATAGAAAGACAAACCGTTCTTAAAAAGACAGCCTTTCAGCCGGAACCGCTTCAGGTACAATATCAGGGCGGACAATTTAATAGCGTCGATTTTGATCATAACGTTTCGATTCAGCAGTTTTTCTCGATAGGAAACATTACAAAAGCCAATCGACAATTACAGGAAGAATTGGTGAAACTAGCCGAAAAACGCAAAGCTTTATCCTCTTACGAAATAGAAAAAGCGGTAACATTGGCATATTATCAATATTTGTACGGAGTTTCTATTCAGAAGTTAAACTCAGAATTAAATGAGATTTATATCAAATTCCTTAAAAATGCAGAACTGCGTTTTCAAACCGGAGAAAGCGGAAATATCGAAGTAATTAGCGCTAAAGCCAAAGTAAAAGAAATTGAAACGCAAAAAGCGCAATTAGAATATGATTTGGCTATTTATCAAAAGCAATTGCAATTTTTTGTTCAGACCGACGAAAATATAGTTCCGGATGAAAATACGTCTTTGCAATATGCTGTTCTAAAAGAAGAAGGAAATTCGAAAGCAGAAGGATTAATGACAGATTATTATCAGCAGCAGATTTCGGTTTATCAAAAAGAAGCCAATACCTATAAAGCGATGCGAACGCCTAAATTAGGATTGGGATATTTTGCCCAAACGATCAATACAGAATCACTTTTTCAGGGTTTTACAGCCGGATTACAGATTCCGTTGTTTGGCGGTATAAATACGGCAAAAGCTCAGGCTTCGGCAATAAGTATTTCGCAATCGCAATTGGCTTTAGATAAAAATAAATTAACGCTGAACCTGCAAAAACAGGAGTTGCAAAACAACTTTGCCAAACAGCAAAAAGCATTAGACTATTATCAGAAAGAAGGACTGCAATATGCAGATCAGATTATAACGACGGCGCAAAAAAGTTATGCCAATGGCGATATGAGCTATTGGGCATACATTAGTTTTTTAAATCAGGCAATTGATATTAAAAAACAATATACTGAGGCCACTCATACTTTTAATCAAAGTGCTATCGAACTTCAATTTCCAACTATCAAAAACAATTAGAATGAAAAATATAAATAATTTAACCGCAAATAGTGTAACCACAAAGAATGTAAAGAGTTTTTGGCAAAGAACGCAAAGTTTAATTTCATTGTGTGCTTTGCGTTTTTCTCTCTTTGCGTGCTTTGCGGTTATATTTTTCGGCTGTAATGAAAAGAAAGCTGAAGAAAAACCTGAAGAAGAAAAATCGCAAACAGAAGTGGCTTTAAATGAATCCCAATACAAAACAGTTGGGATCGAAACGGGATTTGTAGAAAACAGAAACCTGAACAAAGTCATAAAGGCAAATGGTTATACAACAGTTCCGCCGCAAAACTCTGCAGAAGTTTCTACTTTAATAGGAGGAACCGTTAAGGACATTTTTGTTTTAGAAGGTACGTATGTCAATAAGGGAAAAGTTTTGGCAACAATCCAGAATCTGGAAGTTATCGAAATGCAGGAAGACTATCATTCGGCTACAGCCAATATCGAATACCTGCAATTAGAATACAACCGTCAGAAAACTTTAAGCGATGAAAATGTAAATCCCAGAAAAGTTTTTCAGGAAGTAAAATCTAAACTGGCAGCCGAAAGAGCGCGTGCACAAGCAGCAAAAAATAAGCTGGAAGCTTTGCATGTCAGCACAAAAGGAAGCACTTCGTTAGTACCAATTGTAGCACCAATTAGTGGTTATGTGGGCAAAATAAGCATTGCAAAAGGAGCTTATGCACAAACTGGTGTAGCATTGTTTGAAGTAGTCGACAATAGCCAGATGCATTTAGATCTAAATGTGTATGAGAAAGATTTAGGTTCAATTTCGATTGGTCAGGTAATTGATTTTGTCCTTACAAATCAGTCGAATAAATCTATCAAAGGAAAAATCTTCGGGATTAATAAATCATTTTCTAATGAAAGTAAAACAGTTGCCGTACATGCCAAAATAGAACCTGCTGATGCGAAGGGGTTAATTCCCGGAATGTACGTTTCGGCAAATATTAACATCACAAATGCCACAGTTCCGGCTGTACCAAAAGATGCGGTGGTTCGAAATGCAGATAAGTATTTTGTATATATTCAGGAAGAGGAACATGAAGAGCATGGCGAACATGAAGAAAGCGATAAAAAGAAAACAGAATCAGGAACACCGCACGAAAACGAAATTCATTTTAAAGCAGTTGAAGTCATTCCCGGAACTACAGATTTAGGTTTTACAGAAATAAAATTTGTAAATGACGTTCCTGCCCACGCAAAAATTGTTACAAAAGGAGCTTTCTATTTACTTTCTGCAATGAAAGGCGGAGGAGAGCATGGGCATTAAAAGGGTTTCAGGTTTCTTTGTTTCAGGTTCTTGAACTTGCGAACTTTGCGTAAATTTTTGCTCCCGATGACTATCGGGATTGCAGTTAAACTTACTTGAAACATACAGTTCAGCTCCTGATAGTTAATGGGTGGGTGAGAGATTAAAATAGTTCAACTTAAAACAATTGCAACAAAATCCGTAATTTTAGACGAAGTTTAAACTTAAAACCTGAAACAAAGAAAACCTGACACAATAAAATTAAAAACTTGAAACTCATTCTATGGAACATATACATAAAGAAGAAAAAGTAATAAAAAAGAAAATTAACCAATCCGGATGTTGTTCCGTGCATGAAGATAAAGGTCTTTCAGATGATGACGGACACGATCACGATCACAGCCATAATGCTGATGGTGGTGTTTTTCAAATGTTTTTACCTGCGATAATCTCATTTGTTTTATTGCTTATCGGGATTGGTTTTGATAACTATTATCCGCAAACCTGGTTTTCAGGTTATGTAAGGATTGCATGGTACGTTATAGCCTATTTACCGGTTGGATTACCCGTTTTGAAAGAAGCTTACGAAAGCATTATAAAAGGAGACGTCTTCTCTGAATTTTTCCTGATGTGTATTGCTACAATTGGTGCCTTTGCAATAGGAGAATTTCCAGAAGGAGTTGCTGTAATGTTGTTTTATACCATTGGAGAAAACTTTCAGGGATTGGCAGTTAGCAGGGCAAAGTCTAATATTAAAAGTTTATTAGATCAGCGTCCTGATGAAGTAAGCATTTTAGAAAACAATATTGCGGTAATAATAAAAGCGGCTGATGCTAAAATAGGTTCGATTATTCAGCTTAAAGCCGGAGAAAAATTAGGTCTCGACGGCGAATTGTTATCAGAAACTGCGTCGTTCAATACTGCGGCATTAACAGGTGAAAGCAAACCCGACACAAAAGTAAAAGGACAAACTGTTCTTGCCGGAATGATCAACGGGAATACAATTGCTTTAGTAAAAATAACGACTGCATATAAGGACAGTAAACTTTCTAAAATTTTAGAAATGGTACAAAATGCCACGACTAAAAAAGCCCCTGCCGAATTGTTTATTAGAAAATTTGCTAAAATATATACACCAATTGTTGTTTATCTGGCAATTGCCATTTGTGTATTGCCATGGCTTTTTGTCGACAATTATGTTTTTAGCGATTGGTTGTACAGAGCTTTGGTTTTCCTTGTAATTTCATGTCCATGTGCTTTGGTAATTAGTATTCCGTTAGGTTATTTTGGCGGAATTGGAGCTGCGAGTAAAAACGGAATTCTTTTTAAAGGCAGTAACTTTCTGGATAGTATTTCGACCATACAGAATGTGGTGATGGATAAAACCGGAACCATGACAGAAGGTGTTTTTAAAGTTCAGGAAGTTATTATTGGCGATGAATTTGATAAAGAAGAAATCCTGAAATTTGTCAATGTTCTCGAAAGCCAGAGTACACATCCTGTCGCGACTGCGATTCATAATCACGTTGGCAAAATTGATCCTTTGATTAAATTGAAAAATGTGGAAGAAATTTCCGGACATGGCTTAAAAGCAGAGATTAACGGAAAACAATTGCACGTTGGGAATTTTAAATTGATGGATAAATTCAATATTAAATATAATGTTGATCCCAATGCAGTAGTTTATACCACAATTGCAATTGCATACGATAATAAGTTCGCAGGGTATTTGACGATTGCAGATGAAATTAAAGAAGATGCCCAGGAAGCCGTAAACAAGTTAAAAGCATTAGGTGTTAAAGTAACCATGTTGAGCGGAGATAAAACCAACGTTGTACAATTTGTTGCTGATAAACTTGGAATCTCAAATGCTTTTGGAGATTTGCTTCCCGAAGATAAAGTGAATAAGCTAAACGAAATAAAAGCCAAAAACGAAACTGTAGCTTTTGTTGGTGATGGTGTAAATGATGCTCCGGTTATTGCGTTAAGCACGGTAGGAATTGCGATGGGAGGTTTAGGAAGTGATGCCACAATCGAAACGGCAGATGTTGTCATTCAGGACGATAAACCAAGCAAAATCCCGATGGCAATAAATATTGGGAAACAAACCAAGAAAATCGTCTGGCAGAATATTACACTGGCTTTTGTTGTAAAAGCTTTTGTATTGATTCTTGGCGCTGGCGGATTAGCCACAATGTGGGAAGCTGTTTTTGCCGATGTTGGAGTGGCGCTGTTGGCAATATTAAATGCCGTGAGAATTCAGAAAATGAAGTTTTAATTCATCATCATATTAAATTACAAAATCCCAATTCATTAGTTTGAATTGGGATTTGTTTTTATAAATCTATTTTTTCAAATGCTTTGGTTCCTGAATTTCTCCATTACCAAAAGACCAATTTTCTAAACCATTATTTTCTAATAAAACAATGATCACATTATTGATCAAAATTGCTGTTGAGGTCGAAATTCTGGTTGCAATCTCATGGTATAACTTCTTCTTTTGTTCTAAAGTTCGCCCTTGTCCTGCCGTAATCTGAACATAAACGATATCTTCAGAATGTGAAATACTAAGATAACTTTCAGGATATTTGATCTGATGAGGTTCGAGTTCTTCAATTACATGAAAATAATCATCCTTCGGAATATGAAATTCCTGAATTAAAGATTCATGGATTGATTCTGAAATAGTATTTTTTGTTTCTAATGAAAGTTTCTTCGGTAAACTGATTCGGACAAATGGCATTTTTTTTACTTTAAATTTTTATAAAAATAAGCATTATTGAGTGCAAGAAATAAAAACGGTATTAAAATTTTAATTCAATTTCACTTCCCTTATTTTCTATTCTAACTTCAGTTCGGTTACTTTCAGACGGTGTTTGCGTAGGATACCAGTTTCGGTTTGGCTGTACGATAATCAGTAAACCTTCGTCATCACCAATTGCGGAGAAAAGCTCGCTATTCGCATTTTTAGAAAAGAATTCTAATCCATGCTTAGTTTTTAATAAGTTTCCCAATTCTAATGGATTTTCATTTACGATTCCAATCTCGCTTATATTCAAAATAGATTTAGAACTAAATGCTGTAGTTTGGGCATTGTTGAGATCATGTCTGGCAATAAATTCTAATAAATTACCATTATTGTCATAGAAATAAACCGCGTTGGCTTTCCAGTTTTCAAAATTAGTAATGAGTTTTTCATCTTCAATAAAAATCAAATCAACTTTGTTTTTACACCAGTCGATAGCTTCGTCTAATTTGTTCTCAGGAATGTTAAAAGCAAAATGATAAATAGAGTGAAATTGAGGATTGTCTACAAATTTTAGAATAGAGTTTCCGGCCTGAATGCTAACTGATTTTGAGTTACTTTCTATAATTGGAAGATCAAGAATATCTTTATAAAAAGCGTTAGTTTTTTGTATATCGTTTGTCTGAATTTGGATGTGTTCTAACTTCATGGTGGTATTTTTTATAAAAGAAGAAAGCTTCTTTTCGTTTCAGACAAATTTAGGAAAAGATGGAAGGATTGTGATAGACAAGCTATTTTATACTTCAATGAAGAGATAGTAAATTGTTATGAAAGTTTCTTTTATTAAAGGCGTAATTTTTTTTAATACTGCTATGAGATTTATCCGTAGTGAAACGTGTTCTACATTTTAGTTGAACTATGTTTCTATGTGTTTAAAAATATAAAAGCCCGTTTCATAAAAGAAACAGGCTTTACAGATTTGAAATTTTTTGGCGCAATTTGCAAATTAGTTTATTTCGGCATTGTTGGCGTCATAATTCTTCGTGTTGGCGTGCTCAGTGTTTCGATAAAAGCCAAAAGATCACCGATTTCATCTTTACTTAAATCTAATTTTTTAAGCATCGGATCTACTTTTGGAATCAAAGTATCTCTGGCAGTTCCCAGATATTTTTTCTGAACAGGCGATGGGTTTCCTAAATTATACAATTCTACAACATCCAATAACGACGGAAAATGTCCGTGATGCATCCAGGGTTTTGTATTGGCCACTTCACGCAATGTTGGCGTTCTGAATTTTCCGATATCGTCTTTGTTTTTAGTAACATTATAACGTCCGAAATCTTCATTTTTTGTCCCAAATAAAGTCTGGCCGTCATTATGAAACTCATTGTCGCTAAAATAAGGCGTATTATGGCAATTGATGCATTGTGCTTTGGTTCTGAACAAATGCAAACCTTTTACCTGAGAATCTGTATAAACATCAGATTTTCCGCTAATGAAGTTATCAAATTTGCTTTTAGGACTATTGATCGATCTTTCGAAAGTGGCAATCGCATATTGTATTCTTTGTAATGACACTTTTTTATCTCCAAAAGCAGCTGTAAACAATTGATTATACCCTTTAATTTTGGCAATTTTATCAACGGCAATCGTCAGTTTTTCATTCATTTCAAGCGGATCTCCAATCGGGAATTGTGCCTGATCCTCGAGACTTGAAGCGCGTCCGTCCCAAAATAAGGAGGTAGCATACGCCGAGTTTAATATTGTCATCGAATTACGTTTTCCGGTTTGGCGATCGTGACCAAAAGAGCGCGTTAGATTATCTGTCCATCCCAATTCAGGATTATGGCAGGAAGCGCAGGCAATTTGTCCGCTAACAGATAATCTTGGATCAAAAAATAATATTTTACCCAGACTTTCTTTTTCCTTCGAATACGGATTATATGCCGGATAGGGAACAGCAGGTAAAACTCCAATATCCTGAAATTTAGATTTATCTATACTTTCATGTAATTCCGCAGCAGGCCATTTTGCAGCATCGCCGCCGGAATATAATTTTCGTAATTCCTGAATATCGATATAATCCGGTTGTTCGACACTTTTGTAAGCTGTTAAACTCAAGAGGAACAGGATAGGGAATATTAGCTTTTTCAATTCTTTTGTTTTTTGTTTTTTATTTGATTTGTTTCAGTCTCGATTTTCGTTTTCAGAAAACTTTGTCAAAGTTTTAAACCAAGAGTGTAAGGAACTTTCTTTCATGTATTGAATGTTTCTAATTTACTAGGATCCCCACCACAATGTATTACTAC
>NZ_JBNNFM010000054.1:0-22567 GCF_050267765.1 Flavobacterium sp. NPDC079362
TTTGCAGCAGGAGATCTTGCAGATCCGCACGGAACACATGAAGTTTGTCTGAACGCGATTTTTGCAGCAATGAAAGAATTGAAACCGGAGAAATATATGGATGATTGCTGGCTTTGGTTGTACAGAGGTGCGTGGCATGAATGGGACATTCACGAAATTGATATGGCCGTTCCGCTTTCTCCGTCAGAAGTATTATTGAAACGTCATGCCATTTTGTACCATCAGTCTCAAAAAGACAGGGTAATGTTTCAAGGAAATGACTCCAGAGAATTCTGGGTGAGAGCCGAAGACCGTAACAAAAACACAGCAATTCTATACGATGATTTAGGATTGGCAGAATACGAAGCAATCGAAGCTTTTAAACGTTTTGATTACTAAAATTAAAATATAAGATTCGGGTGAGAGCGGATCACATTGCAAAATTCAGATTGATTTCGTTATGAGAGTGAGGATTCAATAGAAGTCATTCTGAATTTTGTTTCTTTTATCTATTTAATACTGTTATCTCAGGATAACATCTTTTCAAAAACAGTAAAAATGAAATATTTATTAGTCCTACTATTAGCAGGTGTAACATCTAGTGCTCAAATTAAAAAAGAGCAGTTAAATCTTATGCCCTGGCCTCAGAGCGTTGTTGTAAACGACGGAAATTTTGCTTTAAATAAAACTTTTAAAGTAAACATTACCGGAAATCCAAATCCTCGAATTTTTGATGGAGTAACTCGTTTTTTACGTCGCTTAGATGGTAGAACCGGTATGTTTTTCGAGCAGGGTTTTATTACAAAACTAAATGAAGTTCCTAATGCGACACTTCAGATCAACTGTACTAAAGCCGGAAAAATTGGTTTATATGAAGATGAAAGTTATCATCTGGATATCAAAGAAAACCAAATTACAATAAATGCAACCAGCGATTTAGGAGCACTTCACGGGCTTGAAACGTTATTGCAAATGTTGCAAAACACAAATAACTCATTTTATTTTCCAAACTCAAAAGTTTCAGATTTTCCAAGATTTACCTGGAGAGGTTTGATGATTGATGTTTCAAGGCATTTTCAGCCAATCGACGTAATCAAAAGAAATATTGATGCATTGGCGGCAGTGAAAATGAATGTTTTTCACTGGCATTTAGTAGATGATCAGGGGTGGAGAATCGAAATGAAAAAACATCGAAAACTAATTGATGTAGCTTCAGATGGAATGTATTACACACAAGAGGAAATTAAAAATATCGTAAAATATGCTGATGAGCGCGGTATTTTAGTAGTTCCTGAAATAGATGTTCCGGGTCACGGATCTGCGATACTTACGGCTTATCCTGAAATAGGAAGTAAAGTAACGAAATTGACAGGTGGAACTTCTGAAAAAAATATTGAAGGTACAGCGATTGCTACCTATGGAATTGAAAGAAATGCTGGTATTTTTTCGCCAACATTAGATCCTTCAAATCCTAAAACATATCAATTATTAAGTGAAATTTTTGATGAGGTTTGTCCATTATTCCCAGGCGCTTATTTTCATATCGGGGGAGATGAAAACGAAGGTAAAGACTGGGATTCAAACCCAAAAATTCAGGAATTCATGAAGAAGAATAAGTTAGCAACCAATCATGAATTGCAAACTTATTTTACAATGCAATTAGTACCAATGCTTAAAAAACATGGTAAACAATTAATGGGATGGGAAGAGATTTTGACAAAAAACATGTCTAAAGATGCTATCATTCATTCCTGGAGAGGTCCAAATGAAGGAGTTGTTGCAGGGCAGTCATTAGTAGATGCAGTAAAAAAAGGATATAAAACAGTTTTGTCAAACGGGTATTATATCGATTTAATGTATCCGGTTGCAAGTCATTATTTGAATGATCCTATGCCAAAAGGTGCAAACCTGACAACTGAAGAAAAAGCAAGAATATTAGGTGGCGAAGCTACTATGTGGACAGAACTTGTAACGCCTTTGACAATAGATTCAAGACTTTGGCCAAGAACAGCTGCAATTGCTGAAAGACTTTGGTCTGCAGAAGATATTACAGATGTTGCCAATATGCGTAAACGCCTTGATGTAGTTTCATTTAGGTTAGAAGAACTTGGTATTACACATATTCGTAATAAAGCAGTTATTTTAAGAAATATTTCAAACAATCAAAAAATCGATTTATTAGAAGAATTTTCAAATGTGTGTGAGCCATTAAAAGGGTATACACGTAATAAAGGCGGAACAGAATATCAAATGTATTCTCCATTTACACTTTTTGCAGATGTTTGTACGCCAGATGCTAAAGATGCTTTAGCTTTTGATGATGCTGTAACACAATATTTAGCCAATAAATCTCCGGAAAATAAAGCAAAAGTCGCAGCGTTTTTCAACAAGTGGATCGCTGTAAATAAAGGATTAACAGAGTTAAGTGCCAATGCACCTTTAATGCAGCCGCTTTTACCATTGTCTAAAAAATTAAATGATGCATCACAGGAATTGTTGCTTGTTTTAGATAATAAATCAACATTAAACGAAGATGCTCTAAAGAATTTAATCGAGCAATGTAATACAAAAGATCATGCAGATGTTGAATTATCAGTTTATGCAAGTCTTAAAAAATTAATTTAATGAATTTGGTCTGAGTTAGTATTTAGTAAGTTTTTGTTACCCTGATTAGTAATTTATTTATCTCTGCCAAATTTTTTTTGGTAGAGGTAAATATGGTAATGTAAATTATATAAAATGCATTAAATCAAAAAGATAAAATATATAGCCAAAAAGAACTATTAACAATTAAAGCCAAATAATACAGAATAAAAATAAACATGACAAACAAGTAAAGTATTAAAATTGATGAATCCCAAATTTATCTATTCTTAACCTAATTTTTTGAAAAATTAAATAAATATCAATCAGTGCTATTCACTAGTGATTATGGAAGATCAGTAATAGTAATATTTATTTTTAGAAGTAATATGAATTAATTTCCAATGAGTTGTGATTTGTTTGCAATTTATCGAAAGCCAGTTATTGTATTTACATGCTTTTTTAGTACGTAAGGTATCGTGATTGGAATATTTATTTTCTATTAACCAATATTAATTTAATTATGAAACATTATTACAGATTGCTTTTTTTGTTATTGTTTTCCTTATTTGCGTTAGTACAGCCGGTTCATGGCAAAAACACAGTAGGGGATGACGCGCAATGGTCTATTAATACCCGGTATTTTAATATTCCCAGGGTAGATGAAAGTAAGTTGACGCATTTGAATTATTCTTTTTATGAGACAGTTTCTGATCGTGCTTTGGCTAACAAAACATTGGATTTGATGCAAAATTTGCCTGTTGCAAACCTAATTAGCGGAACTGTAAAAAGCGGTTCAACACCGGTTACGGGAGCGAAAGTAGAATTGATCGTGCCCTGGACAGATAATGCCCACGGATGGAAAAGTGTTATAGCGACAACAGATGCTCAGGGAAATTTTAGTTTTGATAATTCAGTTGTGGCGGGTTATACTACTATTTCAAGCCTGAAATTGAACGGCTGGCAGAATAATGACATTATTTATTCTCCAACGAATCTGGCCAATTTTGCAGTGCCAACAACACCGCAGGTTTACAATTTCAATTCAAATTCAGTTGCGCCACAAGTAACAATTACAAGCCCGTCTCTGGCAACTGTAGCCATTGCGCCAGGAACTGCTATTCAGCTCAAAGCAAATGCAAGTTTGACTTTTGCAGATCCTAGTGTAACTATTTCTTCGGTTGTATTTAACATCAACGGACAAAATATTACAGCAACACTTACAGGAACTGAATATGTAGCAAGTTGGACACCAGCTGCAGCAGATTTTAATAAAAATTACACCTTAAAAGCAAGTGCAACAGCTTCAAATAGTCTAACTGCCGAAAACACAAAAGCATTCTATTTGCAATGTTCAGGAACTTCCTGCCCAAATATAGTACCTGAAATTGCATGGATAACACCAGCAGCAACATCAATTAATCAGGCTTCAGGATTTCAGCCCGTTCCGGTTAGCGTAAATGTTACAGATTCAGACGGTACGATTGCAAGTGTTTCAATTAGTATCGACGGAATTTCTTTTCCTATGACAAAAGGAACCGGAAATGCATACAACTATACTTTTACACCAAATGCCTATAAAAATTATGCAATTATAGTAAAAGCAACAGATAATCTTGGCGGAATAAAAACATTCAATCAGACTATTAGTATTATTAGTTCCGCTTTTAATCCATTGCCTGCAAAAGTAATTGTGGGTTATGCCCATGGATGGGATAATGCCAGTGCGCCATTTTTGTATTTCAATCAAATGGGAGATAAGAAATTCAATGTTGTTGTTTACTCTTTTATCGAAACGCTTAACAGAGATGGTTATACGCCAATTTTGGTAGTAAACGAACCAAGGTATATGACAAATGGAGTTTTTAATCCTCAGTTATTAAAGAACGATATCAAATTTCTGAGAGACAAAGGGATTCCGGTTATTGTTTCTATCGGAGGGCAAAATGGTCACGTAGAATTGCAAACCGTAGCTCAAAAAAATACTTTCGTAAACGGGTTAAAAGCTATTGTAGACCAATACAGTTTTGATGGAGTAGATATTGATTTCGAAGGTGGATCAATGAATTTTGGAGCAGGAGCACTTAAGGATTTTTCTTATTCAGCGATTTCAGCCTATCCAAAATTAAAGAATATTGTAGATGCTTTCAAAGAACTAAAAGCAAGTTACGGAAGCGGATTTATCTTAACATCTGCACCGGAAACGTTTTATGTGCAAGTAGGATATTCTGTTTATTCAGATGGAGCAGGTTCATTCCTGCCCGTAATCCACAACTTACGTAACGAATTAGACCTTCTAATGGTGCAATTGTACAACACAGGATCTATAAGTGCTTTAGATAATGTAGCATATTCACAGGCGACACCGGACTTTTTAGTCTCTATGTCAGATATGTTGATGAAAGGATTCAACGTAGCTTCAACAGGATTTTATTTTCCTCCATTGCCACCTTCTAAAATCGTAATCGCGATTCCGGCTTGTGCAGGAGCAGCTCCGGCAGGAGGATATTTAACACCTGAGAAAGGAATTCAGGCATTCAATTATTTAAGATATGGTACAACTTTCTCAGGAAGAGCATACACATTAAAAGGCGGCCCATATCCTGATATGCGCGGAGTGATGACCTGGTCAATCAATTGGGATGCTGCTTGCGGTACAGGGTATCAGTTCTCGAATGCTTATGCGGCATATTTTAATTCGCAATCAGCAGCAAAAAAACTGCCATTAGACAATATAGAAGTCAATAGCGGAACTGTAGCTTATTTTAAGAATGACGCATTATCAGTTACAAATGAAACTCAGGATATCACTCAGGTTGAGGTATTCAACACGATAGGGCAACCATTAGTAAGTCATAAAAATATTCAGAATAATAAAGAAGTAGTGATTCACAATCAAAGTTTTTCGACGAAACAAATATTTATAGTGATAGTAACAGACAAAGCAGGAAATAAAAAGTCATTGAAAGTAATGAACTTTTTAAACTAAAGTTACAAGATGAAAAATTTAGAAATAGAAAAATTGGAACGGTTAAAATTGAGTTTGGTTATTTATTTTTTAATCTAATTTTTATTTCGATTAAATGCTTTGAATTTGGGTGATTTGTTATTTGGTTTTCACCCGTAGGAGAACATTATGAACCTGGCAACTGTATTGCCAGGTTTTTTTTATGGTTTGAATTAGAGTAAAAATAGGAATGATTTTTTTTAGGAGCTATTTCCTGCTATTCGTTTCAATCTTTTATGTTTTTAAAGAAAAAACATAAAAGGATTTCCACTTCTATCAGGGCTATGACATTAGGCTTGATAAGCACATTACTAATATTAACATCTGATTTGTCATCCTGAGTGGAGTCGAAGGCGTACCAATTGGAACGCTGGCTTCGACTCCGCTCAGCCTGACATAGATAAACAATAAAATTCACCCGAAAATGCGCTCCCATTAAAGCACAAACAAACCATAATCTTGTCATTTTAGACGCAGGAGACCTAGCGATAGCTAACAGACGCAGTAAATCACATACGCAAAATCGACATAGCTTTGCGAGGTTTCCAGTGTGATCCTTCCTGCGTCGGGATGACAAAAATGACAATAAAAAATCTGTTTAAATCCGCGTTTTTGCGATAGCGAATCCGTGTCATCCGTGTACCATTTTTTGCGACCAAAATTCATAATAATTTTAAGTACTTTTGAATCCCAATAATTCCATTCAAACTTCATGCAAAAAGCAATCAACATTATAATAGCCTTTTTAATTTTTACTTCAGGTTTCGCTCAATCAAATCATGAAACCCCAGAAGTTGATCCCATTCAAATTCAAAAAAACTTTGCAGATTGGTCAGCATACCAAAGCAAAAGCATAATGCTTTCAAGAGATTTTACAGCATTAGATTCAAATTCAAAAGAAATTTCAAAAGAATCTTTCTTAGATCAATTAGCAAACGGCAACTTCATCCCAATCCGATTAAAATCAGAAGATTCTAAATACTATTATAAACTATTCGAGATTCAGCCCAATTCAGATACAAGTATAAAAGCAACCATCAATCAGATTGGTTTTGACGCGCATAAGAATTTCGAAATGGAAGGAACAGCTTTCCCTAAATTCTCTTTCAAAGATTTAAACGGAAATCTAGTAACAAACGAATCCATTAAAGGAAAAATCATTGTTATAAAATGTTGGTACATTCACTGCACGCCATGCATAAGAGAATTTCCTCAGGTAAATAAATTAGCAGACGAATACAAAGACCGAAAAGACATACTATTTATAAGCCTCGCCGAAGATTCGCCAGAACAATTAAAAACATTTTTAGCCAAAAGACCTTTAAAATATTCGGTAATTCCAAGCATGAAAGTCTATATGAATGAAGCCTTACAACTCAATTCATTTCCAACACATTTTATACTGAACAAAGAAGGAATGATTGCTAAAGTGCTGCCTAATTTCGAAAGTTTAGAAGTGGCTTTGGCAAAAGAAAGCATATTGCAGTCGAATTAATCTCGCAAAGTCGCAAAGTTTTTATTAGGATTGTTTTTAAGTTTAGTTTTGAATAAGCTTTCGACTTCTATTTTGAGATTTATTGCCTTTAAAAATTTCTTTTCTTTGCGCCTTTGCGTCTTTGCGAGAAATTTTCTTCGCATGGTAAAAACTTAGAGCCTTTGCACCTTTGCAACTCTGAACCTTTTTCCGTACTTTTGCACGAAATTAATTAAAAAGACATTCATGTTAACAGTCAATAATTTATCAGTTCAATTTGGCAAACGAATTTTGTTTGACGAAGTAAATACCACATTCACACACGGAAATATTTATGGAGTTATTGGAGCCAATGGTGCTGGAAAATCTACTTTTCTAAAAATCATTTCAGGCGACATTGACCCAACTTCTGGCCACATTCATTTAGAACCGGGAAAGCGTATGTCAGTTTTAACCCAAAATCACAATTTGTTCGACGAGCATACGGTTTTGGAAACTGTTTTGATGGGAAATAAAGTTCTTTATGCTGTTAAAAAAGAAATGGATGAACTTTATTTAGACTACAACGACAAAAATGCAGACAGAATTGGAGAACTTCAGGTTCAGTTCGAAGAAATGAACGGTTGGAACGCAGATTCTGATGCTGCATCGATGTTGTCTAACTTAGGAATCAACGAAGAGCATCATTATACATTAATGGGCGATCTTGAGGGAAAAATTAAGGTTCGTGTGCTTTTGGCACAAGCTCTTTTTGGTAACCCGGATTTGCTTATTATGGATGAGCCTACCAATGATTTGGATTTTGAAACCATCTCATGGTTAGAAAATTTCTTAGCAAATTATGAAAATACAGTAATTGTAGTATCTCACGACCGTCACTTTTTAGATTCAGTTTGTACACATATCTCTGATATTGATTTTGGAAAAATAAATCACTATTCAGGAAACTATACGTTCTGGTACGAGTCTAGCCAATTAGCGGCAAAACAACGTGCACAGCAAAACAAAAAAGCCGAAGAAAAGAAACAGGAATTAGAAGAATTTATTCGTCGTTTTAGCGCGAACGTTGCCAAATCTAAACAAGCAACTTCTCGTAAAAAAATGATTTCTAAATTGAATATTTCAGATATTAAACCTTCAAGCCGTCGTTATCCAGCAATTATTTTTGATCAGGATCGTGAAGCAGGAGATCAGATTTTGAATGTAGAAAATTTAGAAGCTTCTGTAGATGGTGAACTTTTATTTAAAGGAGTTGATCTGAATATGGCAAAAGGCGATAAAATTGTTCTTTTCTCTAAAGATTCACGTGCTACAACAGCATTCTACGAAATTCTGAACAACCAGCAAAAAGCAGACGCAGGAACGTTTGATTGGGGAATTACAACCAATCAAGCTTATTTACCAGCTGAAAACCATTCTTTCTTCGAAAACGATTTGACATTGGTAGACTGGTTACGTCAATACGCAAAAACTGAAGAAGAGCGCGACGAAGTATTTATTAGAGGTTTCTTAGGGAAAATGATTTTCTCAGGAGAAGAAGCTTTAAAAACAAGCCGTGTATTATCAGGAGGAGAAAAAGTACGTTGTATGCTTTCGAGAATGATGATGGAACGTGCTAATATTTTAATGCTTGATGAACCAACGAATCACTTAGATTTAGAGTCGATTACAGCATTTAACAACTCGTTGAAAAACTTCAAAGGATCTGTAATTTTCACCACACATGATCATGAGTTTGCACAAACTGTTGGTAATAGAGTAGTAGAGTTGACACCAAACGGAGCAATCGATCGTTATATGACATTTGATGAATATCTTGACGATGAAAAAGTTCAGGAATTAAGAACAAAAATGTATGCTAAATAAAACATAGCTTTTAAATAGAAAAGAAATCCCGATCGTTTTACCGATCGGGATTTTTTTATGTTTATTTATTACCACCAAAAAGTTTAGCGAATATAAAGATGATTATCGCAATAATAAAGATGACGATAAAGATCCCGAATCCCATTCCGGCTTTAAAGATGTCTCCAATAGCCTCGCAACTTGTAAATGAAAATAGTATTACGAATACCATTAACAAACGTGTACTGTTCTTTTGCATGATTTTGCTGTTTTTAGTTGTTTTAAAAAGAATCTACTATTCTAATTATCGTAGAATAAAATTACTTCAAACATCAAAAAAAGGTGTTATATAATTTGGTTCAAAAGTTCTATGATTTTGACTAAACGACAAATTGAAAATATTAAGGATATTCGAAAAAAAGAGCCATAGGCTCCATCCATATTATAGGGCTGGATTTTAATCCAGTTTACAAGCATAAAAAAAGAAAAACATCAATATATTCCACGTTTAATTTACAGCGTATTTAATTTTGAATATGCACTACACAGTATAGCGTTGTCAAACTTTTTAGCCACGGAAAAGATTTCTGCGCTATCGTTGCGCTTAGACGATTGCTTGGGTTGGTATTTGTATACCTGGTAATCACGTTTGCGAGAACTGTTATTATGACTTAGTAGTATGTTTCTTTAGCCATAAAGTTGCTTCATTTGTATTTTCCCAAATGTATTTAGCAAATTCTGCATAATAGTTTGCCTCGTCTGCGCCGCCCCAACTATAATAGTCAGTGGTGTTAGTAATTGGTTTTTTAGACAGAAGTTTAGTTGCTACAAATTTATTTTGCTTAATTGCCTTTTGGAGTTGTTTATTAGTATTATCCGTTTCTCCTTCTGTTTTGAAAGCGAACAGGGCTCTGTTAAAAAGCGAAAATGTACCATCGTCATCTTTAAACATCGTAGCATATTTTTGGAATTTTTCATTCTCGTCAAGCAGAATAAAATAAAGTAAAAGTTGATCTCTTACTCCTTGGTTGTCATTTTCATTGAGTGCAATTATTTCTTCTGAAATTATTACGGCCTCTTTTGTTTTTCCAATTTTGTAAAGGCAAACAGAGTAGTGATATAGACAACGCATGAAAGGCCGGGTTTCATGGATGTACCAAAATTTCCCTTTATTTCTTTCAAAAAAAGTTTCATTAAAATTTTCCCGGCCTATTTTAATTCCTTTTTCAAAAAAAAGAATTGCAATTTCTTCAACATCTTCGATTGAACCGAGAAATTCATATGCCTCAATACAATTATTGTCAAGTTTTAAAGCTTTTTTTATATTTTGTCTAGCTTTAAAAGTTGGAAGATCGTAAGCTTCATAAACTAAGTTTTGTGCTTGTTCTTGTGAAGTTAATACTTCTTCCGGAAGTGATGGGATCTGCTGATCCATACTTTCCATAAACTTTCTTAGATCTTTTTCTGATTTGAAATCTTGTGAGTTTAAAAATCGATGTAAGTCGGTGATTAATTTATCATGATCTTTATTCATAGGTTAAAAGTAAAAAAGTATTGTTATGTTAAAATAGTTCATTAATTAAAAACAAAATGTAAAAATATTATTTTTTATAAAGTTACAATGTATAGTATAAAATTTATTTAAGCGATAAAAGTTTCTCCAAATCAAAAATAAATATTTCCCCACCCAACACCCCAACAAATAAATTCTGATTTCGTATATTTGCCCAACCAAACATTACACTTAATTATGAGTCAAAAAGTATTACTTAGTTCAAAAGAAGTTACTATTATACTCCATCGTTTGGCTTGTCAGTTAATCGAAAAACACCTTGATTTCTCGGATACTATTTTAGTTGGGATTCAGCCAAGAGGCGTTTTTTTAGCTGAACGTTTAAAACAAATATTAGAAAACGAATATCAGGTTCCTGAAATTTCTTTAGGATATCTGGACATCACTTTTTTTAGAGATGATTTTCGTCGTACTGATAAACCGCTGGAAGCCAATAAAACACAAATAAATTTTATAGTCGAAAACAAGAAAGTCATTTTTATCGATGATGTATTGTTTACCGGACGAAGCATACGTTCTGCTTTGACTGCAATTCAATCTTTTGGGCGACCATCAGAAATCGAATTGTTGGTGTTAATCGACAGACGTTTTAGCCGTAATTTACCTATTCAGCCCGATTATCGCGGCCGTCAGGTAGATGCAATTAATGACGAAAAAGTAAAAGTAAGCTGGAAAGAGAATGAAGGCGAAGATGCGGTTTACCTCATAACGAATTAGTTTAATCGGTTAATTGTTTAATCGCAAAAACGAGACAATTAAACAATCAAACAAATAAACGCTTAAACAATCAACGATTAAACAAAAAAACATGACAGAGAATGAAGTTTTTATTTATGAATCGATTTTTAATCAGGTCAGAATGGGATTTCTTTCACTTGATGAGATTCAGGAAAACATCTTAGAAGAAATTGAAGACAACGAATTTGCAGATGAAATCTCAGAAGAATGGGCTTTTGACAAAATAAGAGAAGAATACCAAAAATTAGTCGCAGAAAGTAAACAATGGAAAAGCCCAACAGATACTGAAAGGCTAATAAAAGCGTTTGATGAATTGGGTGATGAAAACATCGTCGCACTTCACAACGCAGGTTACACCACAACCGATGGTGAATATGAAGTGGTTGAGGTTGAAAGAGAACTTCAGGAAAACGAAGTAGAGTCTGATGGTTATTGTTTTTATCACGAACAAGATTTGGCGAGAGCAATTGCAATCGAAAATCCAAGTTTGTTTATCGCTTTTCAAAAAGTAGATAATTCTGATGATGCAACGACAATAGAAGTAGGGAAAGTAGTGGCTGAAGTTTTAATAAACAACGATTTTAAAATAATTTGGAATGGCTCTGCTAAAACTAAAATCGAAATTCCGGGTTTCAGATGGCAAAAGATTTTTGATGAAGATGCAAGAGATCTCCAGGATTACAGTGAAGTTGTAGACAGAATGGTTCAATAAGCAGCTTCTCTTTTTAGAAGCATTGAAAGACTGAGTGTTTCAGAAATTCATGAATTTGACAAATAAATATTAAAGAAATAAAAATGAAAGAATTAAGCGTAAATCATTTATTAGGAATAAAATACATCAATGAGAATGATATTAACCTGATTTTTGAAACTGCCGATCATTTTAAAGAAGTCATTAACAGACCTATTAAAAAAGTTCCTTCATTACGAGATATAACCATTGCCAATATTTTCTTTGAAAATAGTACCAGAACAAAACTTTCGTTCGAGTTGGCACAAAAACGATTATCTGCTGATGTTATCAGTTTTTCGGCAGCTCAGTCTTCGGTTAAAAAAGGAGAAACCCTGATCGATACAGTAAACAATATTCTTTCCATGAAAGTAGACATGGTTGTAATGCGCCACTCCAATCCCGGAGCGGCTTATTTTTTGTCCAAAAATGTCAAAGCCAGTATTGTAAACGCCGGAGACGGTGCACACGAACATCCTACTCAAGCTTTGCTTGACAGTTATTCAATAAGAGAAAAATTAGGTGATGTAGCCGGAAAAAAAGTAGTTATTGTAGGTGATATTCTGCATTCAAGAGTAGCCTTATCTAACATTTACGCTTTACAAATGCAAGGTGCCGAAGTAAAAGTTTGCGGACCAAAAACATTGATCCCAAGATATATCGAATCACTTGGTGTTACAGTTGAACCCAATCTAAGAAAAGCTTTGGAATGGTGCGACGTAGCCAATATGCTTCGTGTACAAAACGAACGTATGGATGTGAACTTCTTCCCATCAACACGTGAATACGCACAACAATACGGAGTCGATAAACCTTTATTAGATTCTCTTGGAAAAGAAATCGTCATCATGCACCCGGGACCAATCAACAGAGGAGTAGAGATCACTTCTGAAGTTGCAGATTCCGATCATTCAGTGATTTTGAATCAGGTAGAGAATGGTGTTGCAATCAGAATGGCGGTGATTTATTTATTGGCGTCTAAGATTCAGTAAGTTTAGTTTACAGTTTCGGTCTCAGTCTGCAGTGTCAATGACAGGCTTATAAACGGCTGTCACCCTGAGCGAAGTCGAAGGGCGCACCAATAGGAACGGGCTTCGACTTCGCTCAGCCTGACAAAATTGAGAATGAAAACTGAAAACAGCGACTGCGATTGAAAACTGAAATCACAAAGTTTAAAAAACTGAAAACTGACACTGCGACTGAAAACTAAAAAAATTGTACCTTAGCTTCTCAATAGCGCCTATAAATTAGAAGATGAAAGTAGATCAAAAAGGACATACCGTTACGATTAAAGATACACAGGGAGATTTTAATGCTTTTCTGGAAAAAGTAACGCAGCAATTTAAAACCTTTGAAAAACAAAATATTATAATCGATTTATCAGCAGATGCAGGTTTGACTGAAAAAGATTTGAAACTTTTTTTACCACTTGTAAAACAGCAAAAAAAAGCCAAAAAGTCGTTTGTAATTGTAGTCGCTGATCTTGACTTTAATGCTATTTCAGAAAAATTAATCGTGGTTCCGTCGGTTTTAGAGGCGCACGATATAATTGAAATGGATGAAATTGAAAGAGACCTCGGTTTTTAAAAAATGATCAATAGTTTAGCTGTTTAATCGGTTAGTCGTTCAGCTGTTTAATCAATTTGCGATTCAACCAAGTACCAATTTTACGATTACACAGTTAACCACATAAACGAATAAACATAAAATTGAAACTTACCATACTTGGCTGTTATGCCGCAACTCCCAGAACTATTACCAACCCAACTTCGCAGGTTTTAGAAATCAAGAACAGATTGTTTTTAATTGATTGTGGCGAAGGAACTCAGGTACAATTGCGTAAAAACAAGATTAAATTTTCAAAAATTAATCACATTTTTATTTCGCATTTGCACGGTGATCACTTTTTTGGACTAATTGGAACCATCTCGACTTTTGCACTTTTAGGACGTACTACGGATCTTCATATTTATGGTCCAAAAGGAGTAAAGGAAATCATTAATTTACAACTTAGATTATCCAATTCCTGGACGACTTATGAGTTGTTCTTTCATGAATTAGAATCAAAAGAAAGCGAAGTTATTTTTGAAGATAACAGAGTAATTGTAAAAACTATTCCGTTAAAACATCGTGTATATACGAACGGATTTTTATTTCAGGAAAAACCCGGAGAAAGAAAACTGAATGTTGATGCAGTTCAGCAATATGATATTCATACTGCTTATTATCAAAAAATAAAGAATGGCGGAGATGTTACGCTTGACGACGGAACTGTAATTGAAAATGAGAAATTATCTTTTGATCCAATTCCAGCAATGAGTTATGCATTTTGTTCTGATACTGTTTATCATGAAGACATTTTACCGATTATAAAAGATGTTGACGTGTTGTATCATGAATCAACTTTTTTAGAATCAGAAGCTCCTCTGGCTTTTAAAACATTGCATTCAACAGCCAAAGAAGCAGCCAGAATTGCATTGAAAGCAAATGCAAAACAATTGGTTCTGGGACATTATTCTACAAGATATGATGGTATTGAACGCTTTAAAGAAGAAGCCGAAGAAATCTTTCCAAATGTACTTTTAGGAGACGACGGAAGAAGTTTTGAGTTTTAATCTCAGTTTCTATACGGAGGCTTTGGAACTAAGTTTTCGAAAAAGTTAGACTCAACAATCTAAAATCTAAAATCAACAATCTAAAATTAGCAATCATGAATGATTTAAGCAATTATAGAAAATCTTACGAGAAAAGTGAATTACTGGAAGCTAATATTCCAGAAGATCCTATTAATCTTTTTAACCGATGGTTTCATGAGGTAGAAGATTTTGGTGTAAAAGGAGAAGTAAATGCCATGACCGTTTCGACCATTGGATTGGACAGTTTCCCAAAATCAAGAGTAGTTTTATTAAAGAAATTTTCTGAAGAAGGTTTTATTTTCTATACCAATTATGATTCAGAGAAAGGAAAAGCAATCGCTGCAAATCCGCACGTTTGTTTGTCTTTCTTTTGGCAGGAAATGGAACGTCAGGTGATTATAAAAGGTATTGCACAAAAAACATCTGAGAATATTTCTGATGGATATTTTGATTCTCGTCCTGATGGAAGTAAGTTGGGCGCAATTGTTTCGCATCAGAGCGAAGTGATTCCTTCAAGGACTTTCCTGGAAGATAATTTGAAGAAATTAGAAAAAGAATTTGAAGGAAAGCCAATCCCGAGACCTGCAAATTGGGGCGGCTATTTAGTAACTCCATTAGAGGTAGAATTTTGGCAGGGAAGACCAAATAGGTTGCACGACAGGATTCGTTATCAAAGTCAATCTGATTTCTCCTGGAAGATTGAACGACTTTCTTCTTAGTTTGTAGGATTTTTATATTTAATAATTGAATAATTATGTATTTCGTCGATTAATTTTGCAGTTTGCCGATAAATTGAATATGTTTGAATAAGAAAAACAAGACAATTTATTTAAAAATATAATTTAAGGAATTTGCCCCAACATTTACTTTAATTTTAACTGCTATTGATTATGAAAAAGATTATGTGTGCCATGATGTTCGTTGTAATATTTATTACAATGAACTCATGCTCTGCAGATAGTGCCGAGGGAAGCAATAATAGTACTACTACTGAAGCTCTGATAACAAACTACTCCTATAATGATTCAGAGTTAGAAACCATGAAACTTATTAATGACTATCGTTTAAGTATTGGTTTGAATGCATTAGAAAAAATAAATCATATTTCGTTTAAATGTGAAGAGCATAATAAATACATGATTGCAAATAATGTTGTTGATCATAATGATTTTACCTCACGTTCTAATAATATTGTTAGTGTTTTAGGAGCTAAAAAAGTAGGCGAAAATGTAGCTTATAATTATAAAACTTCTGAAGCAGCTGTTAGAGCATGGTTAGATAGCCCTGGACATAAAGAAAATATCGAGGGAGATTTTACTCATTTTGGTTTGTCAGTAACAACTGATCCAAAAACAGGAAAAAAATACTATACGAATATATTTGCTAAAATTTAAAATATTATTGGACTGGTTGGTTTTTAGTGGTCGTTGTAAATCTATGATTTGCAACGACTTTTTTTATTAGAAAAAATCCCAAAATAAAAATTCCAAATTTCAATAATGTATGCATTTACATTATTGAAATTTGGAATTAAATAATATTGGAATTTAATTAATAACATTAGATTTTTAAAGTCCTGTAATAATAAATTCGCTTCTTCTGTTCATTTGGTGTTCTTCTTCAGTACATTGTACTCCGTCAGAACAACCGTTTACAAGTTGAGTTTCTCCATATCCTTTTCCTGTTAATCGGTTTTTGGCCACACCGTTTTTGATCAGCCATGCAATCGTCGATTTTGCTCTTCGGTCTGATAAAGCCTGATTGTACTGATTTGTAGCCCTGCTATCGGTATGGGAACGGATATCGAGTTTCATCGTTGGATTGTTGTTTAATACATCAAGGATTTTCTCCAGGTCGAGTGCTGCTTCGGTTCTTATGTTTGATTTATCCAAATCGAAATAAATCATTTTGATGCCAAAACATTTTCCCAGATCATCCCCAATGGTCACCTTGCAGGTTGATTTTTCCAGAGCAATAGGAAGACTTGTTTTTCCGGTTAGTTTTCCAATAGTCACGCTGACTTCTTTGGTTGTGTACTCTTGTTTCTCGGCCCTAACGTTATAGGTTTTCCCACATTCAACAGCAAAAGTATAGTAGCCGCCTGCATCAGCAATTGAGGTATTTTTGAGGATTGTACCTTCGTATAAAGTAACTTTTGTTCCCGCCAGAATTGCGCCCGTATTAAGATCTGTAATAATGCCTTCTAATGTCTGAACACATTGCAGTTTTCTGGTTTCCAAAAATTTGTAGATATCATCAGAACCCTGACCCCCATCTTTATTAGAGCTGAAATAACCTCTTCGCGAAGCCGGATCTATGATATAGGCAAAATCATCTTTGGGAGAATTCACATCGGCTCCCACGTTCTGAATATTGCTGATGGTTCCGTTGTCCTCAATTTTACCCACAAATACATCAAGTCCCCCAAGTCCGGGATGTCCGTCTGATGCAAAATAAATTTCGTTTTCGCTTGTGACATATGGAAATGTTTCCTTGCCTTCGGTATTGATGGTATTGCCTAGATTCTCAGGAGTACCATAACCTCCGTTATTATTGATGCTGACTTTATAAATATCAGATTGTCCTAACGTTCCGGGCATATCAGATGCAAAATACAAGGTCTTTTCATCCGGACTCAGGGCAGGATGCGCCGTGCTGTAATTATCACTATCGAAAGGAAGCTCTGTAATGTTGGTCCATTTGCCGTTTTCCTGGGTCGCCTTGTATATTTTGACTAAAGTAATTTTGTTTTCATCTTTTCCTTTTTTGCCGTTTACATAATTGTTTCGGGTAAAATAAACTGTTTTTCCGTCTTTGGTAAAAGCCGGTGAAGCTTCATGGAATTTGGTATTGATCGAAGTTTTGAACTTGTTTACCTTCGAGGCTGTGCCTGTTGCAGGATCTACATCTGCAAAATACAAATTGGTAAAATATTCATTGGTCCATTTGTGTTTGCGCTGCGAGAAGTTTCCGGTATCCCTGGCCGAGGCAAAGTATACCTTGTTGTCGTATACAAAGGATCCGTAATCGGAATACTTGGAGTTAATTCCGGCATCTTCAATTTTATAACGTCCTGAATTGGCTTTGATCTGATCCAGGTAATTGACATCTTCTTTGTATAATTTTCCCCTGTTGTCATTTTTGAATTTGGCATTGAACTCTGCTAGAATTTTGTTGGCCTTATCGGTTTGTCCTGTTGATTTCAACGATTGCGCATATCGGTAGTAATACTCCGGTTCCACACTTGTATTCATGGCAAACAATTCTGTGTACCATTTTGCAGCACCGTCAAAGTCGGAATTAAAGTAATAGGAATTTCCGAGTTTTTTAAACATGTCTTCGGATTTGTATCCTTTCTCAGCTACACGCTCATAGGTTTTTATGGCATCGATATAAGCATAGTTGGCATATTTTTTATCACCGGCCGCTACTTTGGATTGTTGGGCATAACTGTCAAATGAAAAAACAATTATAAGGGTCAGGCAAAGGAATATATAATTTTTCATAGTCATTTATTTTTAGAAGAAACGTGGTGTTGTCATTTTACCGTTGTTTTTGAAGAATTCATAACGCAGGAATATCTCATGTGATCCTGAGTTATAATTTTGCAGTCTGGTGGTTTCACGGTCGTAACCGTAACCTATGTACAAACCATCTGTGACCTGAAAGCCTACCATCGCACTTACCGCGGCGCTCCATCTGTAAGCTGCACCTACAACAAATTTATCGATGAACATAAAGTTGGCCGAGATATCGACCTGAAGTGGTGCCCCTTCGACCATTTTACCCAATACAGCAGGTTTGAACTTGACGTATTGGTATTTATCAAGATCAAATACATATCCTGCAATTAAATAATAATTGATTTTATCTTTATAAATGGCCACATCATTATCATCATACCGATTGGTTTCAATAAAATTAGGAACTGATAATCCGATGTAGGCTTTATCAGAATGCCAGTAAACCCCGGCTCCAATATTAGGCTTGAAGACATTATCGAGATTCTGGAATTGTGGATCTCCCTGATCGGCAGGATTTAATTTACTCACATCGAGGTTGAATAAATTACCTGTGGCTTTTATACCAAAGGAAAGTTTAAAATCTGCCGATGTCTGAACGGTATACGAAAGATCAACCGAAAGATTGTTCTCATTGGTAGGACCAATTTTATCATTGATTAATGAGATACCAACTCCCAGATTACTGTTGTTAATTGGGCTGTTAACCGAGAAACTGCTGGTCTCGGGAGCTCCGTCGAGTCCAACCCATTGGGTACGATATAAACCAAAAATACTCAAAGCCCCTCGCGATCCTGCATAAGCCGGATTTATGGTTATGGTGTTGTACATGTATTGCGTGAATTGTGCATCTTGCTGTGCATAACTGGCAATGGTTACAAACATAATGACGAAGAAAAATAATTTTGTTCTCATAGTAGATTATTTTTATTATTACTATTGATTTTTTCTATTAATTAAAATCCTAAAAAAAGTCAATTCATTTGTATATTCAAAAATAAGGATTTTTTCTATTAATTATTTGTAAATATATTTTTATGTATTTGTTATACAGTGATTTATTGATTCTTGTTATTTTGATATATATAAATATCCATCTTTCTTGTTGTTCTGAAGTACATTATTTCCATCTAATGATTTATAATTAATAATGTAGAAATAAGTTCCCGTTGGCAGTCCGTCAGATTGCTTAACAGTTGTTCTGCCTCTTGATGTTCCGTCGAAAGCGTTGGAGGTATTATTATAATTATCAGTTTCAAAAACCAATATTCCCCAACGATTATATATTTCTACATTGTTTTCAGGATAACAAGTTGTATCATCAATATTATCTATTTTGAAAAAATCATTTATTCCGTCGCCATTAGGAGAGAAAGCATTGTTTACCACAACATTTCCGCAGGCTAATACTTTACAGTCATCATTTACTTCCATACTAAGTACAATACTTCTAGAACAATTTTGATCAGCGATTCTATATTCAAAAGTATAACTACCAAGCGCTAAGCCCAATGCATTAAAAGTGTTTCCTTGTATGGTATTGCTATTAGTAGAATCAACCCAAACTCCTGTTGTTGGTGTGTTCTCCGGTAACAGTTTAAGTAAGTCAATAAGGGTTGAATCATCATTACAAGCTTTGCTGACAATATTTATTATTCCATTTGGAACGACAGTTATTGTAATAGTCGCTGTAGAACAATTTCCTGAATTTAATTTGTCGCAAATCTGATAACTATAAGTGTAAGTTCCTGCTGGAGTTAAACCCGATACATTTACATTTCCTAAAGCATCAAAAGTGATGTTCGGATTTGTTTTTGTTCCGTTATTAGTTTCATTTAATAATGTAAAGTTTACCAATTCTAACGACGCTTTGGTGATACCTTTAAAGTCATTGATCAAAACGTTTCCTACTAACCCAAATGTATTACAGCCAATATTATTATAAACATCATTTACAGCAAGTACGGGAGTAGGAGGTGCAGGATCGACAATAGTAATAGTTACAGTTGCAGTATCACAGTTTGAAGTCTCATCAGCCTCACAAATTTGATATACTAATGTCAAAATACCGGTTGGTGCATTTGGTAAAACATTTACTGAACCACCAGGATTAAGTTGTAAAAACTCATTAGGTGTTACTGTTTTTATAATAACATCAGAAGCAGTTACAACAACGCCTTCAAGTGTGTCATTTACCAATACATTTAAAACACTTGATGTTGTAGTAGTCGATCTGGCAATTGGACCACCAGTATCATCGTTAGCAACAATATCAGAATATGTTTTACAATTAACTCCAAAGTCTGCATCTAGATGTACTAAATCTTCAGGTGTTATTGTTACAATATATCCGCTTGCGCCTCCGGTAGTACTACAAACAGTATGCTTTTGTATTTTATTGGTTATTTTTTTGCCTGTAATTGTTGGAAGAACTTTTACCAAACCTGTAGCTCCTAAGGCCGAAGCAACAGCATCCAGATTAGCATCTTTTACTAATTTAATAGTATAATCTCCATAGGGATTAGCAGTATCTGGTCTGTCTCTCCAGTATCCGGTAAGACCTACAATTACTTCTTCGTGATATCCGTTAGGACCATCAATAATAACATTAGAACTCAGAGCATTTCCGAAACCACCGGCATTTAATTCACCTACATTCGAGGGTCCCGTGTAGCTTCCATCCCCATTTAAGTCAATCCATTCCCATTGGCTGTAATCAATAGCTCCATTGCTGTCAGGAATGTTTTTGGTTACAACACCGTCATTATTGGCATCGTACCATTCATCCTGTACTCCGTTTCCATTCGTATCATACCAAACATAATCACCTAAAACAGGAAGATTTGATTTTTCGTATTCAAAATTATGTTGTTGAATTTTACAGTCTTCCAGTGTTGTAAAGAATAAACTTGAATCTACAGGATACAATTGATATGCACTATTAAGATTAGCATCCTGAACTTGTACTACATAACTTCCGGCAGACATACCTGAGAAATTATAAAGCCCATCAGCACCAGTTATACGTAATAAAACAGGACCGGTAGTAGTACCTTGAGGAATCAAAGTAACGGGTACATTTGCAATTGGTGTATTAGTATCTTTGTTGATTATTTGCCCGGATATTTTAACGGTATAACTTGGTTGAGTAATTACAACCGTTGCAGTCGCTGAACAAGTTTCGTTTCCGGCATTTACCGATGATGTTGCTGTAAGTGTATAGGTTCCTGCCGGTAAATTTGAATTACTGACAACTTCATTGTTTTCATTTCTAATAATTACAGTAGATCCAGGACTATTAGTAACTAAGATCAAACCATCTTTTCCTCCAAAACAAGTTACATTAGAAACAACACCTGTTACTGAAACTTTATTTTCGACAGTAAACGTTTGTTTTAGTTCCGTTTTATTTCCGGCACAATCTGTTAAAGTATAAGTTCTGGTTAATATATATGCATTCCCATCGCAACCATTTCCTCCATTATTAGAATCGCTTACTGTGATGTTTACAGTAGTGCTGCAATTATCAAGAGCATCTTTTATATCATTTGGACTACCAGCCGGAATCGCAGCAATACTTTGCAAATTAGCAATATCAGACGGAGTTGTTCCTGTAGGGGCAGTCGTGTCTCTAACGGTTACAATTTGAGTGTAAGATGTTGTATTTCCACCACAATCACTAGTAGTCCATTTGCGTGTTAAAGTATAATTAGAAGCACACTCGTTTACGATATTGCTTTTAGTTTCTGTGAAAACAATTGGTAAATTACCATTGCAATTATCAGAAGCCTCCATATTTGCAGGTTCAGGAACAGCATCACAAGAAACTGTAATGTCAGAAGGAAGATCACCAATAAATGTTGGAGCAGAAGTATCCTGTACTGTAATCACTTGCGTGAAAGTATCAGAAATATTTCCGCAATCGTCTTTAACAGTCCATGTGTTGGTATAAGTTCCTGCATTCGAACAATCAGCCGAAGCGACAAACAAACCACTTATTTTAGTGATATCCGAAACATCACTATCACATAAATCAGAAGCTGTTGGGAATAATGCTTGCGCCGAAATTAAAGCCGTTGCATCGCTGCATTCAATAGTTTTATTTAAAGAAGCGATTTCAGTTGACCATGTTGGAGCAGTAGTATCTTGTATCGTAATCACTTGCGTGAAAATATCAGAAATATTTCCGCAATCGTCTTTAGCAGTCCATGTGTTGGTGTAAGTTCCAGCATTCGAACAACCAGCAGAGGCTACAAACAAACCACTTATTTTAGTGATATTCGAAACATCAGCATCACATAAATCAGAAGCCGTTGGTAACAATGCTTGCGCCGAAATTAAGGCTGCAGCATCACTGCATTCTATAGTTTTGTTTAAAGAAGCAATTTCAGTTGACCATGTTGGAGCAGAAGTATCTTGTATCGTAATCACTTGCGTGAAAATATCAGAAATATTTCCGCAATCGTCTTTAGCAGTCCATG
>NZ_JBNNFM010000055.1:0-18552 GCF_050267765.1 Flavobacterium sp. NPDC079362
CAGATGGTACTGCAGTTATGTGGGAGAGTATGTCGTCGCCTTTCTTTTGAAAACCCTGTTTCTAGCGAAACAGGGTTTTTTGTTTTACAAAATACCGGGGTAATGTTTTATATTGGTTTGTAGTTTAACCGCAAAGCGCGCAAGAAAAGTTTGTAATTGTTGAAAATTGTTAAGTTCGCAAAGCTGGATCGGATGATATTTTGTGACTAAATGCAATTGTGAAAAGTTGTCTTTCTTTTGCTTTCCTTGCTTCTTATGCATTTTTTCTTAAATAGCTTCTAATTTGGGATCAACACGAAAACCTGAGGAGCAGTAACAATTAAGCATAAATAGTAGTTAGTCTAAAAAGGAATGATTCCGCTGAAGCATTTGTACTTCTATTGTTAAAGTAGTTTAAAGATAGATTAGTAGTTAAGCGTTTTGGTATTTAGTAAGATATTAAAGTTCTTAAAATCTGATTCCTCTACATTTCTATACCAATGAGCTAGTTTAGTCATGGCGATGTATTTGTTATTGTAGTTGTTATATATCCCACGAAGTTGTTGTATTAATCTATGAGCTGTTTTTATATCAGGATATAAGCTAAATAAGATCTGAGATCTTTCATTATGGCTCTCAGTCCATTTTTCGTGAGATTTATAAAGAACATATCTACTCCTGGCTAAAAACTGCTTTACAGAGTCTCCGTTAGCAAAAGATTTGGAATATATATATTGACCTCTCTTTTTGCTTGTAATATCAATCGATTTTCGGTATCCATCGACTTACATCGATATTTTATTCTAATCTCCTACAATGCTTCTAGAGCTAATTTTTGAACATGAAATCTATCGGTAACCTGTACAGCTTTTTCGAAAACATCTTTTGGAGATCAATTTCATGGAATTAACCATGTCAAGTGTTATTTCTTGAACCCAACTTCTTTTTTATAGTCAATTTTGCAGATGTGTTCAATGACCTGACAGCTATAGAAGAAAATACAGCCAATATGGTGTTTAATAAGAAGGATGTGTGCTAGCGCGTAACTGGATCTCTTTCTTTGACAAAATTGAAGGTTTTTATGAAAGGTTCCTTCGTAATGAAGAAATACTTTTTGAAGATGCAAAACAATATACCAATGTAAAGCCTGTTTTACAAATAAGTAAATTTCTGATTTGGCAAACACCCTGGATAAAAAAATAGAGGTTGTCTAAAATTATTTTTCAGATAACCTCCTTAAATATAAATCCGATTCCTTGCTTTAAAAAATCGATGATTAGTGATGTAGTAATTGTTGGTTTTTTCGTGTATAAAACGACAATAACTTCTTATTGCTTTTACTTCCCAATACAGAAATTAGCAAAAATATTCCCTAACAATTCATCGTTTGAGACTTGACCCGTGATCAAGCCAAATTGATACAAAGCTTCACGAATATCAAGCGCAATTAGGTCACTGGAAAGATTTGTTTCAAGACCAAATTTTACTTTTTGTATTTCATCCAGAGCTTTTAGTAATGAATCATAGTGTCTTGTATTCGTAACAATGGTTTCATTGTTACGAAGAGCACCCGTATTTACAAAAGAAAGTAATTCATTCTTCAAGTCCTCAACACCAATTTTCTCTTTAGCTGAAATTAGTAAAAGTTTTGCATTTAAATTTTCAAGTTTAGTCGTGATGTTTGAAACTTCATCAGCTGACAATATATCTTTTTTATTTACAACAATAATTAAAGGTTTTAATGGGTATTTATTCTTGATTTGTTCAATTTCAGAAACAAACTCAGAACTTGAAATCTGAAACTTTAAACCGTCAAACAAATATATTACAACCTGTGCCTGTTCAATTTTCTCAAAAGTTTTTTTAATCCCAATACTTTCTACAACATCTTTAGTTTCACGAATTCCTGCTGTATCAATAAACCTGAAGCCAATTCCGCCAATAACCAATTCATCCTCAATAGTATCACGGGTTGTTCCTGCGATGTCTGAAACTATAGCGCGTTCTTCATTTAATAAAGCATTTAGCAATGTTGATTTCCCTACGTTTGGTTCCCCAACAATGGCGACAGGAATTCCGTTTTTGATCACGTTTCCAACGGCAAAAGAATCTATTAAACGTTTTAATACAAATTCAATCCTGTTTAATAATTCATGAAATTGAGTTCTGTCAGCAAATTCTACATCTTCTTCTGCAAAATCCAATTCTAGTTCTATTAACGAAGCGAAGTTCAAAAGCTCCTCACGTAATTTTGCAATTTCATTACTAAAACCACCACGCATTTGTTGCATGGCAATTTGATGCGAAGCTTCATTATCAGACGAAATTAAGTCGGCAACAGCTTCAGCCTGCGATAAGTCAAGTTTACCATTCAAAAACGCTCTCAAAGTAAATTCACCGGCATCAGCCATTCTGCAACCTTTTCGAAGCAATAATTGAATAATTTGTTGTTGAATATAAGTAGATCCGTGGCAGGAGATTTCGACTGTATTTTCGCCGGTATACGAGTTTGGACCCTTAAATACAGAAACCAATACTTCGTCAAGTGTTTTCGAATCATCAACAATGTGCCCCAAATGCAAAGTATGCGTTTTTTGCTTGGTGAGGTCTTTGTCTTTTATGGATTTAAAAACTGAATTTCCGATTGCAATAGCATCAGAACCTGAAATTCGAATTATAGCAATCGCTCCAGCTCCGGACGGAGTAGCCAATGCAACTATAGAATCTTGATTTATCATGGTGCAAAGGTATAAAAAAAGCCATAAAGTTGTGTCTTTGAAGTCGTCTTCAGGATATCTTCCTTAATTGTTAAAAAATCAATTATTAAGAAATAATTAAATGTTAAAATACTGATAATTGTCAGACTGTTTTATTTTAAGAATGACTAAATTTGAGAGAACAACTTCTAAATCCGAATCAAAATGAAAAAGATATTATTCCCCACCGATTTTTCTGAATCCGCAACAAATGCATTTGTACATGCTTTAGAATTTGCAAAAATTGTAAACGCTGAACTTATTTTGTTGCATACTTTTGAGATTCCGGTTTATGACAGTCAGTTTTTCCCAGAGAATTATGCAGCAATTTACAGCTCTATTGAATTGGCGAAATTTGAAATGTTTAAAGATGAAATTCCAAAATTAAGAACCATTGCAATGGAGCGAAACTTGGATGATATTGTCATAAAACACCGTTTAATGGATGGTGATTTAATTTATAATCTAAAAAATGCTGTCGAAGAAGATAAAGTAGATTTTGTTATTATGGGAACCTCAGGAGTTACAGACTGGACCAAGTTTTTTCTTGGGTCAAATACCAATGCCGTAATTTCAGAAATCAAAGTGCCTGTTTTATGTATTCCTGCTGATGCAAAATTCAAAAAAATAAAAACAATTGGCTTTACAACCCGTTATCGTGAAAAAGATAAAACAGAACTTAGAAAAGTGCTTAATATTGCAAAAAAGACAAATGCAAAGGTAAAAAGTTTATATGTTAAAACAACAAGTTCAGATGTTGCAGAAGAAACTATTAAAGAATGGGAAAAAGAGTTTGCAGGTGAAAATGTAGAATTTCTTGTCTTGCCAAGTGACGAAGTAAAAGAAACGATTCTTGACTTTATATTGTATAAAGATATCGACATATTGACAACCATAACACACAAAAGATCTTTCTTCGAAAGCTTATTTGAGTCCAGTTTTACAAAAAAAATCGCAAAAGAAGTTTCTGTTCCGGTTTTGGTAATGCACGAAACATAAAATAAGATACCTTTTGATAGTACATATAGGTGTATAGTCTATATTTGTGTTTCATTAAATTAAAAAAATGGAAGCATATCAAAACAAGGTTGAACACTATACTACAATTTTTCATAAGATCAACAAGAGATACAATAGCATCAGCGTTCTGCGCCTTATAAGTATTTTTCTTTGCTTGTTTTTATTGTTTTATTACATAAAAACTAATGAAATTCTTTATGCAGTTTTTGCCTTTCTGTCTTTTGTTGGTTTTCTTTTTTTGATGAGAATTCATTCGCGATTATCTTTTCAGAAAGAACTTACTACAGCAATTTTGAAACTTAATAAAAATGAAATTACCTATTTGAAAAGAGAGAAAATCCCTTTTGAAAATGGAATTGAATTCAATGATTTTCATCATCCTTATGCTTACGATTTAGATATTTTTGGAGAACATTCGTTATTTCAGAATATAAACAGAACCGCCACTTTTGTCGGAAAAAAAACATTAGCAAATCAATTATTAAGCTTGTCGCCTAATGAAACAATTCTTGAAAATCAGGAAGCAATCAACGAGCTTAAAACTAAGATCAATTTGCGCCAGGATTTCCTTGCCCTTGCAATGATTAGTAACGATTCTAAAAATTCGTATGATTCGTTGCTATATTGGAATTCATTTAAGAATAATAGCTTACCTAAATTTTTAGTTGCATTGTCTATTGTTCTTCCGGCTTTGTTTTTAGGTTTTTTAGTGGCTTATTTTATTACTTCAAAAATTATTATATTATCTTATTTAACCTATATTTTTATTGCGAATTTAATTGTTCTAGGACAGTCATTCAAACGAATTCAATCTGAAATTGCCAAAGCAGACAACGTAGATAAAATCATTAAACAATATAGTTTGTTAGTTCAGATAATTGAAGCGGAAACTTTTCAATCCAGAAAATTAATTGATTTGCAGCAGCAGCTTATTTTTAAAAATGCAACCGCAAGCAAACACTTAAAAGACCTGTCGGAGTTGTTTTCAAGAATGGATACAATTAATAATTTTGTAACTGCTATCGTGTTTAATGGTATTTTCTTATTTAATCTTCACGTATTAAAATCACTTCTAAAATGGAAAGACAATTATTCGACTGAACTTGAAAAATGGATTGCTATCATTGGAGAATTTGAAGCCTTGAATAGTTATGCAAATTTGGCCTATAATAATGCTGATTTTGTTTTTCCCGAAATCAATTCAGAATATAAAATAGGATTTTCAGATTTAAGTCATCCTTTGTTAAACCCAGAGACCAGAGTAGGAAATGATACTCATTTTTATCCGGAATCGTTTATGATTTTAACAGGATCTAATATGTCTGGAAAAAGTACTTTTTTAAGAAGTCTGGGAATTAATATGGTTTTAAGCGGGGTAGGTTCCGTTGTTTGTGCTTCAAAAGCTAATATTCATCCACTTCCTGTTTTAGTATCAATGCGATTGTCAGATTCCTTAGCAGATAGTGAATCTTACTTTTTTGCAGAAATTAAGCGTTTAAAACAAATTATGGACGCATTAGAAGATCAGCCTGCTTTTGTTTTGCTGGATGAAATATTAAGAGGAACAAACTCTGATGACAAACGAAACGGAACTATAGAAGTGGTTAAAAAGGTTATTGCTAAAAATGCAATTGGGGCCATAGCAACACACGATATCGAAGTTTGTCTGACGACAAATGAATATCCTGATATTTTAACGAATCAATGTTTTGAGGTAGAGATAAAAAACAATGACCTTCATTTTGATTATAAACTCCGCAACGGAATCTGTAAAAACAAAAGCGCAACTTTCTTAATGCAGAAAATGGGAGTGATTTAAGATTTAGATTGTAGATTTTAAATTGGAGTTTAACGAGGAGCTATTTCCTGCTGTCCACTGTATCTTTTGTGGTGAACCCCACCACAAAAGGATGCCGTTACAATCAGGGCTAGGGCAATCTTGTTTGTATAAGAAAATTTTGTTCTTGTTGTGTCGCTCTAAACGAAGTTGGACAACTTGAAGTTCCATATTTAGTTTGTTATTTCGACGAAGGAGAAATCGCACAAGAAACTCAGCAAAGAAAAGTAAAGTCGTTGCCAAATATTGGATGTGATTTCTCCTTTGTCAAAATGCAAGATTGAACATAAATGACAGGCTGAAAATGTTATTTCTGAGCTTCTGTGATAGTCTTCACAAAAGCTTCAACAGGCTGTGCTCCGGAAACCGCATATTTTCTATCAAAAACAAAAAACGGAACTCCTTGTACGCCAATTTCCTGAGCTTCGGCAATATCATCCTGAACTTCCTTTAGAAATAAGTTTTCATCTTTTAGAACTTCTAAAACAAGATTCTGATCAAGACCAGCTTTTACAGCCAGTTCTATTAATGTTGGTCCATCATTTAAATCTCTTCCTTCAACAAAATAAGCCTTAAAGAAAATTTCTTCCATTTCATCGCCTAATTTTTTGACTTTAGCCAATTGTATAATACGATGCGCAGTTAAAGAGTTTGAAATAATAGCTTTATCAAAGTGATAGTCCAAACCGACGCTTTTTGCGCGTTCTACAACGCCTTTATGCATTTCTATAGATTGCTCAACAGAAATGCCTTTTCGCTCTGCTAAAAACGTATAAACATCCTTGCCTGATTGTGGTGTAATAGTAGGATCAAGTTGAAAACTTTTCCATTCAATTTCAAATTCACCATTTGGAAACTCAGCTAAAGCTGTTTCCAGTTGTCTTTTTCCGATATAACAAAACGGACACATGATGTCCGACCAAATTTCTATTTTCATATTACAAAGTTAAAGAAAAAAAATGTTTCCGGTTTTCTTTGTTTCAGGTTTCAGGTTTTCCTGGATTGTGTTGTTTAAGCGCAAAGCACGCAAGGATCTTTTTATTGGGCAGTAAATAATCTCGCAAAGACGCAAGTACGCAAAGTTTATCTTCTTGGTGATGTATGCATCTTAGTTAAATTAACATAGAGAGAATATAAGCTTAAAAAAACTTTGCAACTCCTGCGTCTTTGCGAGATTAAAAAAGGATAACTTATAAATTAATTTTTATAAACATAGGAGTTCGAAGGTTTGGTCAAGTTCTCTTTGTTTTACACAAAGCTTTGCGTTCGTTGCGTTTGTGAACATAATCTGAATATAAAAAGATTCTTGCGTGCTTTGCGGTAAAAATACACTCAAACCCTATTCATATTTCAACCTGAAACATAAAACTTCAAACATGAAACTTCAAACCTGAAACAAAACAGATTCTAAATAAAAAACCGCAAATCTTAAAAAAAGAATTGCGGTTTCTAGGTATAAAAAATGGTTGGTTAATAGCGTTGTTATTTTTTTTTACAATGATATGTCTTTAATTTGAAACTAAAAAAGATCCTTGTAACAAAAAGAACTTTTGATGTTAACTATTTAACATCACGGGCATTACCAACATTGTAACAGTTTCACCTTCTTCTAAACCATCAACAGGAGTTAAAATCCCGGCTCTGTTAGGCAATGACATTTCTAACATAATCATATCTGATTGTAAGTTAGTCAGCATCTCCGTTAAAAAACGAGAGTTAAAACCAATCTGAAGATCATCTCCCTGATAATCACAAGTCAATCTTTCTTCGGCTTTATTTGAGTAATCAATATCTTCAGCAGAAACATTTAATTCAGCTCCGGCGATTTTTAAACGAATTTGGTGTGTTGTTTTGTTTGAGAAAATCGCAACACGTTTAACAGAACTTAAAAATAAAGAACGGTCAATCATTAATTTGTTTGGATTCTCTTTTGGAATTACAGCTTCGTAATTAGGGTATTTTCCATCAATCAAACGACACATTAAAATATAGTTGTCAAATGAGAAAGTCGCATTCGAATCGTTATATTCAATTTTTACTTCAGCATCAGAACTTCCTAAAATACTTTTTAAAATATTTAAAGGTTTCTTAGGCATAATAAAATCTGCAACCTGAGATGCTTTTACATCTGTACGTGCATATTTTACCAACTTATGAGCATCTGTAGCTACAAAAGTTAAACCTTCTGGTGAGAACTGGAAGAAAACTCCTGACATTACCGGACGTAAATCATCGTTTCCGGCAGCAAAAATAGTTTTACTTACAGCAGTTGCTAATACATCAGCAGGAACAAGTGTTACAGACGGATCTTCAAGGCTTACAGATTTAGGGAATTCTTCACCGGCAGCATATGCTAAAGCATATTTTCCTGAGTTTGAACTAATTTCAACCGTATTGTTTTCTTCAACTGTAAAAGTCAAAGGTTGTTCCGGAAATGTTTTCAAAATTTCAAGTAAAAGTTTTGCAGGTACAGCAACGCTTCCTTTACTTGTAGAATCAATTGATAATGTAGCAGACATTGTAGTTTCAAGATCCGAAGCCGAAACTGTCAACTCATTATTGTCTAATTCAAATAAAAAGTTATCTAAAATAGGCAACGTATTGTTACTGTTGATTACACTACCTAAAACTTGTAATTGTTTTAATAAGTACGAACTCGATACTATAAATTTCATCTCTTTTGTTTTATTTTTTTGCACTTTTTCTTAGTATTTCTTCAACTAGGATAGGTTTTACAAATATATCGTAAACAATCTTAGTTTCGCAATTTTTTTATTAACATCTGTTTGCCATATTTTCTTTTACGGAGATACGTAAATATCAGTCCAAAAACCAGTAAAATTAGAATTGGAAGTCCGATAGTTATGAATTGAGTCAGGTTGTAATTATCATAAACTTTGTTTTTGTCCAATAAAGGCAAATTGACATCTTTACTTCTAATGTTAATAAGTCCGGTATCATCCAGTAAATAATTAATACAATTCATCATGAAATCTTTGTTGTCATACAAATTTCCGGTACGTTGATCGTATCCTAATTCAACAGGCATCATGTTTTTATCTAATTGATTCCTTGCCAGATCACCATCAGAAATGACAATCATTTTATTTGGTTTTCCTTTTGCTAAAAATGAATTTTCTTTAAACGGTAAAACGCGATTCTCAAAAGCCGAGGGAAAATTTCCTTCTAATAAAACCGAAAGAGGTATGTTTCCTTTATTCAGGTAATCCTGGGGAGATGTTTTTTCGGTGACGCTATTTAAACTTATTTCTGTTGGTGTTCCGACCACTTTAGAATATTGAGACGATTGTAATAAAACCGTTTTTTTAATACCGTTTTTTAAAGTGTCAATCGGATTTGCGAAATCAAATTTAATTTCGCCTAGATTTTTTACAATCGGATTACTGCTTGCAGGTACAACAACCGGGGCAAATTTCCAGATAAACTCCTGATATTGTGTCGCACTTCCTTGTTCTCCGGTGGCTAGTTTTAATTTGCTTCCTCGTTCATCTTTTACTAAATCAGGATTAATCCTAAATCCGTATTTAAAGAACATATCGTTTAAATTCAGATCTCTGGGATAAGCTAAAGTCGCTCCGGACTGATTGTATAAACTATCCATGTCTGCTGCGACCTGATCAATTAGCCAGAGCGTTTTACCGCCGTTCATGATAAACTGGTCTAAAACTTGTTTTTCTTCATCAGAAAAAGCTTCAGTTGGTTTTGAGATAATAGCTAAATCGTATTTTTTTAGCGCCTCTAAAGTTCCGGTCGGGTTTTTAGCTACCGAATCTAATGTGAAAGGTCCGATGTAATAACTTTCGCGAATTTGCATTAGCAATTTAGCAATGTGAACTTCGTTTAATTCCCCATTTCCTTTTATAATTGCAACTTTCTTTTGTCTGTCTTTGCTGATTTTATTAATTGCATCAGCAATAGAATATTCCAGATGCTGAATCGACCCGATCACTTTTTGAGTAGTCGAAGCACCCATTATATTTTTCAATAAGGGAATATTAACCTCTTTATTGTTATAAATCGCAATTGCCCACGGAAAAACCATTGCCTGAGATTGTTTTCCCTTATCGTCAACAGTAATGTTTATTGGTGTAAGACCTTTTTGATACAAAGATTTTACAACATCCATGCTTTCGTCTTCGTTCTCCATCGGATTAACGAATTCGAAAACAATATTGCTATTATAGGCTTGAAATTCTTCTAGTAATTGTTTGGTTTCTACTTGTAAACGTTTAAAATCTGCCGGCAAGTCGCCCTGCATATAAATCTTGATCGATAAAGGGTTTTTAACCTGCTTTATAATCTGCAAAGAGGTTTCGGATAATGTGTATCTTTTGTCTTTGGTCAAATCGAATCGGTGAAAAAACAAACTTCCCAATACATTTAAAACGATTAAAACAAAAACAGTAATACCTAATGTTTTGATATTTTGTTGAGTAGATGCTTTCATTATGCTTTAAAAGATTTTAATTGATAAACAGTAAAAGACAGAAACAACACCGTAATGCTTGAAAAATAGATAACATCACGAGTATCGATAACGCCTCGGCTCATACTTTTAAAATGATCCTGCATACCAAATGCCGATATTATTGTAGAAGATCCCGGAATCAATGCAGATAAACCTTCGAAACCGAAATAAAATATAAAACAAAGAAAGACGGCAATTATAAAAGCTACAATTTGATTTTCTGACAGAGTAGAAGTAAAAATTCCGATAGAGGAATAAGCGGCAATCAAAAATAATAATCCAAAATAAGAACCAATTGTACTCCCCATATCGATATTTCCTTCAGGAGCACCCAAATCCGAAATTACTTTTACATATATAAAAGTGGGAATAATGGCTAAAATGATTAATAGGAGAGAACCCAGAAATTTTCCGTTTACAATTTCCCAAATCGATAATGGTTTAGTCAAAAGTAATTCTAACGTACCTTGCTTTTTTTCGTCAGAGAAACTTCTCATCGTAACAGCCGGAATCAGAAAAATCAAAATCCATGGTGCTAACGTAAAAAACGGAGTCAAATCAGCATAACCGCTATTCAATATATTGTAATCTCCCTGGAAAACCCATAAAAATAGTCCGTTGCTAATTAAGAAAATAGCAATGACCAAATAGCCAATAGGTGAGCCAAAAAAAGATTTTATTTCTCTTAAAATGATTGATTTCATTCAATTGTTGTTTTAAATCGTTGATTTTTGTTTAAAGTTTCAGGTTTCAAGTTTGCTTTCCTTTGCGAACTTTGTGTTTTCTAAAACCTTTTATTTATAATCTTTGTGTTCTCTGCGGTTAATTCGTTCCAATATTCAGCACATAAGTTGAAGCCTGAAACAAAAGAAACTAATTTAAACTAACCAGCTTGTCGACACTCCACGCTTCCGGTTTTGCATTAAAAAGCTTTTTTGTAAAACTCCAAACGGTATTAAATAGTTCAGATTGTCTGTAATTTTCTAAATCTTCTTCAGTTTCCCAATAACTATAAGTAAAAAATATGCATTTATTATTTTTATCCTGATACAACTCTAAAAAACGATTTCCCTCTGCATTTCGTATTTTATTTTTCACGGTTTCAAAATTTTCCAGAAAATCCGGAATTTTTTCTTCGTGAAAACTCATTTTTACTATTCGAACAAACATATTGTAATTTTAGATTGTTGATTGAAAACCTGCTTACAAGCGCGCAAAAATACCAAAATTGATTGTTCTTTTTGTGAAAATTTAAAATATTATAAAAGTATAGTTTTTACTACAATATTGTCGTCTCGGCATAGTAGAGGTTATATAAGAAGCTCCGTAAAGAAAATCTCCAATCTTTGTTGGTTACGAGTGTGATTACTACTCTGTAGAAATGACAAGAAAATCTGTGTATATCTGTTTAAATCTGTAAAATCTGTGGGCTATTTACAGAAACTTAATCGTAATCACATCTCTATAGTTCAGTCCCAGTAAACTATTTGCTGAACCTACTTTTGATGGATTGCTTCTGAAAATTGCAATTTCAAGAAATCCTGCTTCGTTAAAAATAGCAAGTTTTTCGCCTTCATACGTTTTAATAGGGTATTTATCAGAACTTGCGATAGCAGAATAATTAGGCAAAATAGTTTTTATACTTCTTGGTTTCATTACAATTTCATAAGGACGTCCTTTTGCAATTTCTCCAAATTGTCTTTTGGAAATATTAGTTACAACATTACCAAAATGATCAATATAAATCACGTAGCCTTTTATCGAATTTCCATCATTTGCAACGACAGGCTGGAGTTCTGTAATTTGCTTTATTTCCTGGATTTCTTTCCCAATAACATTTAGTAGCCCGCCTTTAGCAAGATGGCATGCCACTTTTATAAAAATATCCAAATCACTAAATTCACTCGGGAAACGATCGTGTATGTTGATAGCCACAATTTTTTGCGGAACAATTTTCTGCGTAAGCATACTTAAAATACCATTGTCCGCACATATAAAATAATGATCGTTCCATTGCATTGCAATGTGTTGATTTTCCTTATTACGCTCAATATCTACACCTATCAAATGTATTGTTCCTTTAGGAAAACTTAAATAAGATGCTCCAATGATATAACTGGCTTCTGCATTATTAAAGGGGTCAACGTCATGCGAGATGTCTACGATTGTAGCTTCTGGATACTCTGAAAATATCTTACCCTTTAGTGAACCAACAAAGTGGTCTTTCAAGCCGTAATCGGTAGTAAGGGTAATTATTGACATAATTTTGTTTATAACTATTGGTAGTATTTAAATCTAATTTTCATTAAATTTGAGAAATGCAAAGCTAATAATAGTAAATGCAAATTGAAAGAAAGAAAAGACAATTTACAATAAATATATAGTAGTCTCAGTTTCCAGTTTCAGTTTTCAGTGTTTTAACAGAAAGCGATTTTATTCGATAAAAAAAGGGTGAAATAGTCTCCGTTTTCAGTTTTAGAATTGTAAATTTAGACAGCGACTGAAAACTGCGACCGTAAACTGTAAACTAAAAAACACCCGACAACCACAGATTATAAAAACTGATTTATTTTTAATTTAAAACTATCTCATTTGAACGAAAGAATTATCGAGCTCATAGACATCGCTCCAAAAGACTTTTGGGGCGCTCAAGACACTCATCTTGAAATAATTAAAAAGTATTACCCAAAGCTTAAAATCGTAGCGAGAGGTACCACTTTGAAAGCATTTGGCGAAAAAGAAGTTTTAGATGAATTCGAAAAAAGATTTCAGAGGCTTATGCTTCATTTTACCCGATACAACAACATTGATGATAATGTAATTGAACGTGTAATAATGAGTGATGGTCAGGATGAAAGAAAATCATTAGATCATGACAAAATACTAGTTCATGGAGTTGGCGGTAAAATAATTAAAGCCATGACGCCCAACCAGCAACTATTGGTAGATACCATCAAGAAAAATGATATGGTATTTGCTGTTGGTCCTGCCGGAACCGGAAAAACGTATACAGGTGTTGCAATGGCTGTAAAAGCGCTTAAGGATAAGGAAGTAAAAAGGATCATACTAACACGACCAGCGGTAGAAGCAGGAGAAAATCTAGGTTTTTTACCCGGCGATATGAAAGAAAAGCTGGATCCTTACATGCAGCCACTTTATGATGCTTTGCGCGATATGCTGCCTAACGAAAAGCTCGAAGATTACATCTTAAAAGGAATTATACAAATTGCGCCATTGGCATTTATGCGTGGCCGTACACTTGATAATGCCTTTGTAATTCTGGATGAAGCACAGAACACAACGCACTCACAAATGAAAATGTTTTTGACCCGTATGGGAAAAAATGCCAAATTCATGATTACAGGTGATCCCGGACAGGTTGATTTACCACGAAGAACTATTTCTGGTCTTAAAGAAGCTATTTTAGTCTTGAAAGACGTTGACGGAATTGGAATTATTTATCTTGATGATAAAGATATCGTACGTCACAGATTAGTTAAAAAGGTAATTGATGCCTATAAACAAATAGAAAATCACGATTAATTTTTTTATAAAATGTCAAATGTAAATCGTAAACTGTGTTTTGATATTTAATGATATTCGTTTTATTCATGTCTTTTAAAGAAATGCGTAAAACGAATATTTTTTTTAAATTAATACTACAAATAAAGAAATTGATTGAATGGGAAAAATGGAATCGGTCACAATTCTCGTGATAAGCTTATTGTTTTTTGTAATAAATTTAAGGGCTCAAAATAAAGATAACAAGCAAAATGATCTTTTAAGTGGTAATTCAAAATTATCTGGTAAAGAAATTGTCTCTGAATTATCAAAGTATTATTTTTTTAATTTGACAGATAAATCAAATTTTAAAAAAACAAAAGCAGAATTTGAAAATTCATATAATGAACTCAGCTTTTTTGAAGGTTTAATGAAAGAAGATTTAATTTTTACTGATAATAGATTTTACTTCATTGATTCTGAAACTTTATTTGAAGGCGGAGGATTGACTCAATATCTGGAAATAGTGAAAATTTCATTTAATAAACTTAATCTTAAACTTGTTTTTTCTGAGGAATACAATAATCAAACTGAAAAACATTGGAAGCATACAATTAGGTTGAATGGAAGAGAATATACAGCATACGATGGTAACTTTAGTGACAACGATTGGGGAATTTCATATATAAACTTTATTGAAATGTTAAATAGCGAGCTTAAATTACAAAATAGTAATGAACAGTTCTATCCAATTAGTTCAGGGAATGACGGAAGAATGGTTCTATTGACGGAAAAACAATTTGAATTTGTACAAGCAAATTATCCAAATGATAACGGGCATCCGAAAAACATCTTTGATTGGAAAAATAGCTATGATTTGTAAATTATTATAAAAATGAAACAGTTAGATGATTTTTATTTAGAACAAGAAGAGCCTTTAAGAGGAACATTTCTTGCATTGAAAGAAATTATCCTAAAGCAAGACGATGACATTACCAACGTTCTAAAATACGGAATGCCTTTCTTTTGTTACAAAGGAAAAATGTTTTGTTATTTATGGATTCACAAAAAACTCAAACAGCCTTATATTGCAATGGTAGAAGGAAAACATTTTGAGGAGACTTTTTTAATTCAGGAAGGTCGTGCGAGAATGAAAATTATGTTGCTTAATCCTAATGAAGATTTGCCTTTAGAAAGAATTGAAATGATTGTGCAAAAAGCTTTAAATTTATATAAAAGCGGATTGATTAAATTTTAAAAATTAAAAATACAGAATTTAATTAAATCGTTAAATAAATAATAAACTTGCCCTATTTTAAGCTTTTGCGGCTTATTATCTTTGTTCTTTTGAGCTTAAAGCTGTAAATTTGCAGATCATAAATATTTGATTTCTAATATGACAAAGCTTAAAAATATAAAAGTTGTAGTAAGTGACTTAGACGGAACTTTACTTAATCCACAACACAGAATTTCAGATTACACCAAATCAATTTTTCAGGAACTTCACAATCAAAATTATCTTATCGTTGTTGCCACAGGCCGTCACCATCTGGATGCAATGGCAATTATAGAAACGCTTGAAGTACCTGTTTATCTGGTAAGTTCAAACGGCGCAAGAATTCACTCTCCGGAAAAAGAAGAAATTTTTGCATTCAACTTAAATAGTGACGTTGTAAAAACCGCATTAAATGTTGAAATTGATCCTGAAATCACAGTAGTTTTATTCAAAGAAAATGTTTGGCAAACCAATAAATGGAGTGAAAAGTTAAATGCTTTTCAAGCCGATTTAAAATACCATCCTGAATTAGTTGATTATAAAACCCTGGAAGATTTTGGAGCTATAAAAATATTCTTTTCATGCGATAATCATGAAAAATTAGTAAAATTAAAAGATGCAATTCTCGCTAATTCTTCAGAACATTTGCATCATGCTTTTAGTTTGCCAACTTGTTTAGAATTCATGGATAAATCTATTGACAAAGCAGTTGCAATTGAGATAGTACTTGAAAAACTAGGTTTTACTTTGGATCAGGCGGTTTCTTTTGGAGATGGTTTCAATGATGTTCAAATGTTATCTGCATCCGGAAAAGGTTTAATTATGGGAAATGCTCCGGCTTCATTAAAGGAAACTTTACCAAATTTAGAAGTAATCAAAACCAATGCTGAAGATGGAGTAGCACATTATATTGCTTCAAAAATTTTGGATAAGGAATTTGCGGCGAGCGAATTATAAAAGTAAAGGCATTTGTGAAAATCTAATAGTTCGAAAATTTAGATTTTTGATAAAATATAGATCCCTGAAGTTAATTCTTTAGGGATTTTTTTTGATTAGCCAATAATATGCAAAGAATTCTCTAAGCAAATGACAAAAATATTTTTTTAATACTATGCAAAGTGTATTTTTGTTTTCTCACAAAATAACGAATACTATGAAAAAAAACATTTTTATACTTACCTTTTTTATTGCTTCAATAGCCGGCCATAGCCAAACTTTAAAATTAGAAGAAATAATGAAAGGCGAATCTTTTATTGGGAATCAGCCAACAAACGGTCGCTGGTCTCTGGATGGTAAAAAGGTGTATTTTGAATGGAATCCGACCAATGATTTAGGAGCAAGTACGTATTTCTGGCAAAAAGGAGCTGCAAAACCTTTTTTGGCAGAACCAAAAGAGGCTGCTTTTTCTAAACTTGATTTCAAAAGAAAGTCAACTTCAGATATCGTTTATTATATAGACAATGGAGCTTTATATTCTTATACAATCAGTACAAAAACAGCAAAGAAAATCATTGAGCAAAGCAGTCCGATTTCAAATCTTGAATTGGGTACAGTAAACGGAATTGTATTTTTTGAACAGAATGATAATGTTTTTAAATACAATGCTAAAGAGGGAACAGTACTTCAAATAACAAATTTGTCTAAAGGTATTAAGAAAGAAAAACCTTTAGATAAAGATTCTTTTTTAAAGACACAACAAAAAGGATTATTTCAGTTTATCAAAGACAAAGAAGCTAAAAAACAATGGAATGTAGCTAAAAATAAAGCGATTAAATCTGACTTTGCCAAGGAATATTTTTATGGAAAAGATAATTTATTTAATCTAAAAGCAAATCCAAACGGAAATTTTGTAACTTTTAGTTTAGTAGAAGAATCAGATGTTAAAAAAGAAAAAATGGAAGTTTTTATAACTGATGATGGTTATAACCAAACACCGGATACGAAAGAAAAAGTATCTACGGCAAATTTGGTTAAAACTAAATTCGGAATATATTCTGTTGCTAAAGACACCGTCTATTATGTGAATTTTTCGACTTTAAGTCATATTCAGGACAATCCAAAATATTACGAATCATATGATAATTTAAAAAATAAAAGTAAAGAAGATAAATTGATTATGATTCAGGCTCCGGTTTATAATGAAGACGGATCTATTGCAATTGTTGAGATCAGAAGTCAGGATAATAAAGACAGATGGTTAATTAGTTTAAATCCTGAAAACGGATCGTTTAAAGAAATAGAACATCAACATGATGATGCATGGATTGCGGGACCAGGAATTCCATCGTATTCTTTTGACTCAGGAACTTTAGGATTTCTGGCAGATAATGAAACAATTTATTTCCAGTCTGAAGCTACAGGATACTCACATTTATATACCTATAATCTAAAGTCAGGCAAGAAGACACAACTCACAAGTGGCAACTGGGAAGTTCGTGACGTTACTTTATCTAAAGATAAAAAGGCATTTTACTTAACGACAAATACAATACATCCGGGAAACAGAAATTTTTATAAATTAGCTTCAACTGGAGGCGCTCTGGAACCAATTCTAACTAAAGACGGTGCGCATGAAGTAGTAGTTTCTCCCGATGAAAAATCACTTTTAGTACGTTATTCATATAAAAATGTTCCTTGGGATTTTTATATTGCTGACAATAAAAAGAATACAGCCTTACAACAAATTTCTTCTTCGACTTCTGAAGATTTCAAAAAGTACAAGTGGAGAGAACCGGAAGTTATTACGTTTAAAGCACAAGACGGAACTCCTGTAAATGCGAGATTGTACACGCCAAAAACTGAAAACGCAAACAAAGCGGCAGTAATTTTTGTGCACGGAGCAGGTTATTTGCAAAACGCTCATAATTATTGGAGCAATTATTACAGAGAATATATGTTTCATAATATGTTAACTGATTTAGGTTATACGGTTTTGGATATTGATTATAGAGGAAGTGATGGTTACGGACGTGATTTTAGAACAGGAATTTACCGTTTTATGGGAGGAAAAGATTTATCTGATCACCTTGACGGAAAGAAATTATTAGTAGAGAAGTACGGGATTGATGCCAATAGAGTAGGGATTTACGGCGGTTCATACGGAGGATTTATTACTTTAATGGGAATGTTGACAACCCCGGGTGAATTTGCATCTGGCGCGGCCCTGCGTTCAGTTACAGATTGGGCACATTATAATCACGGATACACAGGAAATATCTTAAATTTTCCAGAGACAGATCCTGAAGCATACAAGAAAAGTTCTCCTATTTATTATGCAGATAATCTAAAAGGAAACTTAGTAATGTTACACGGTATGGTCGATGATAATGTAGAGTATAAAGATATTGTACGCTTATCGCAACGTTTTATAGAATTACAGAAAAAGAACTGGACGCTGGCTTCATTTCCGGTAGAATCGCACGGATTTAAAGAAACATATTCCTGGATTGACGAATATAGCAGAATTTTGAATTTGTTTAATTCAACACTTCTTAATAAATAGTTTACAGTTTTCAGTCGCAGTGTTTAGTCTCAGTCTCAGTTAGCAGTTTGAGTAATTCATCTGTGCAAAATGTAAGTTTAAGCTTTGTCAAAGTTTTAAACCAAGAGTGTAAGGAACTTTTGTAAAAAACTATTATTTTTATTTTCTGTATTTATAAATCTATCAGAAAATGCAAATCAGAACAGAAGTAAA
>NZ_JBNNFM010000056.1:0-10703 GCF_050267765.1 Flavobacterium sp. NPDC079362
TATCTTACTCTTTATTCTTTTGTTTTAACATCTCTGTTAAAACGGCTGTCAATTCAATATGTCTACGAACGTGTCTTCTTTTTTGTTTCGCTTGTGTTTCAAAGCGGGTGCAAAAGTAGAAAATTTATTTTCAACTGGCAAGTAAATTTTGAAGTTTTTTTTAGAAAATTTCTTTTCCTTTTCTTCTCATTTCCCAACCAATCTATCAATGAACTTCCGTTGTTTTGCGGGGTGCAAAAGTACATAATGTTTCTGCATATACAATACTTTTGAGCCCACTTTTTTGAATATTTTCCCCTAAATAAACCTAACAAACTGACAATGTAAAAACTAAGCTTTATCCTTTTTTTATTTTTGAAAGAATTTTCTTCACATCAAGGCTTTTACATTATTCTTATTCTAAGAATTGTGTTTTCAGCAACTTTACATGACTATTTAAACTCAAACATCACCTATATATAATAGGTATCAAATAATCTCTACCTAATATGATATGCTATAAATCTTGTACATCGTTTATTAAATAACTTTACTAATTAGACATTGGCTTTCATAAAAGCTGTTAACTGATTTATTCACGTAAGATTAGAAACATATCCACTTACCTGGTTATCGTTTTAACTACAAATGAATTGATCAAAATAGTCCGTATAAGAATAACTATAGTAAAAAGATTGAAAATGATAACTTCTAAATATATTGCTATGAATAAATACTAAGCAATACGATTCTGGAAAATATTCAATTTTACTAACTATCAAAAAAAGCACAAAACAAATAAGACCGCTAAAAAAGCGGTCTTAACTATAAATAAATTAGAAAAATATTGAAGTAATTATTGAAATGCTTTTTTAATATTTATAACGCCATAATTATAAATTGGCTTCGTCTATTCATTTGATGCTGCTCTTCAGTACAATCTACTCCATCTGAACATCCGTTGATAAGCTCAGTTTCTCCATAGCCTTTTCCTGTTAGCCTGTTTGGTGCAATACCATTTTTAACCAGCCATTGTATTGTAGATTTAGCTCTTCTTTCTGATAACTGCTCATTATATGTATGTGTTTGACGACTGTCTGTATGCGAACGAATGTCCAATTTCATTGTGGGATATTGTTTTAATACGTCAAGTATTTTTTCTAAATCTAAAGCTGCTTCGGCGCGAATGTTAGATTTGTCCAGATCAAAATAAATCATACTAATACCAAAACACTTCCCTAAATCATCCCCTATTGTAACCTGACAACCAGATTTATCTAAAGCAATCGGCAAATAAGTTTTACCATTTTCAGATGCAATAGTAATACCAGCTTCTCTTGTGGTATAATCACTTTTTTCTGCTCTTACATTATAAAACTTCCCACATTCAACAGGAAAAATATAGAATCCTTTCTGGTCTGTAATAGTAGAACCTTTTAATATCATTTGATCGTCATAAAGGGAGACCTTTGCTCCTGATAAAATAGCTCCTGTTACTGCATCTGTAATAACTCCGCTTAATTCCTGAATGCATTTTAGTTTTCTTGTTTCTAAAAATTTATAAATATCATCTGAACCCTGGCCTCCTTCTTTATTTGAGGAAAAAAAACCTCTTCTGGATTTAGTATCTATTATATAAGCAAAATCATCGTTTGGCGAATTAATGTCAGCTCCTACATTTTGAATGTTACTTACTCCATTCTTAGTTATTGCGCCAACAAATACATCTAACCCGCCAAGTCCGGGATGTCCGTCTGAGGCAAAATAAATTTCGTTTTCATCTGTTATAAACGGAAACGTTTCTTTTCCTTCGGTATTAATTGTTGCTCCTAAATTTTCGGGAGATCCATATCCTCCATTGCCGTTGATTGATACTTTATAAATATCCGATTGGCCAATTGTCCCTGGCATATCTGATGCAAAATACAATGTTTTCTCATCAGGACTAAGGGCAGGATGCGCCGTGCTATAACTGTCACTATCAAAAGGGAGTTCTGTTATATTACTCCATTGGTTATTTTCAAGAGTGGCCTTGTATATTTTTATTAATGTAGTTTTATTTTCATCTTTTCCTTTTTTACCTTCAATATAATTGTTTCGTGTAAAATAAACTGTCCTTCCGTCTTTTGTGAATACAGGAGTCGATTCGTGAAATTTAGAATTGATTTTTGATTCGAATTTTTTAACGGTACCGGGATTCAAATTTTCATCCATATCTGCCTGATACAAATTAGTAAAATGCTCTCCGGTCCATTTGTGTTTTCTCTGATTAAAATTTCCTGTATCTCTGGCCGAAGCAAAGACTATTTTGTTTAAATAAAAAGCAGGTCCGTAATCAGAATATTTGCTGTTTATACCCGCATTTTCAATATTGTAACGTCCCGAATTGGCTTTAATTAAATCCAGATAATTTTTATTACTTTCATATAGTTTTCCCCTAGTATCTATTTTTACTTTTTGATTGAATAAATCAAGCATCTGATTCGCTTTGGCTGTCTCTCCGGTTGATTTTAATGATTGTGCGTATCGATAATAATACTCTGGTTCAACTTCGGTATTCATCGCAAATAATTCGCCGTACCATTTAGCCGCTTTGTCAAATTCAGAATTGAAATAAAACGAATTGGCCAATTTTTTAAACATATCTGCAGATTTGTATCCTTTTTCGGCTACACGCTCATAGGTTTTAATCGCATCGATATAGGCGTAATCATCGTATTTTTTATCACCTGAAGCAATCTTTTTTTGTTGTGAATAACTGTTAATTGAAAAAGCACTTATTATTGTTATGTAGAGGAGTATAATTTTTTTCATAATAAATATTTTAGAAGAAACGAGGAGTTGTTATTTTTCCGTTATTTTTAAAGAATTCATATCGGAGAAATATCTCATGTGATCCTGAATTGTAATTATTTAAATGTGTTGTTTCACGATCATACGCATATCCCAGATATAGTCCGTCACTTATTTGAAATCCAACCAAGGCGCTCAATGAAGCACTCCATCTGTAAGCAGCACCAATTACGAATTTATCGTTGAACATAAAATTTGCCGAAACATCTACTTGTAATGGAGCTCCTTCTACCATTTTTGCCAGTAGGGCCGGTTTGAATTTTACATACTGATATTTATCTAAGTCGAATACATAACCTGCTATTAAATAGTAATTGATTTTATCTTTATAAATGGCTACATCATTATCATTATAACGATTTGTTTCAATGAAGTTTGGTACTGATAAACCTAGATAAGCTTTGTTAGAATGCCAATAAACCCCTGCTCCTACATTTGGAGAAAACTTACTATTTAAGTCCTGAAATTGTGGATCACCCTGATCGGCCGGATTTAACTTACTGATATCTAAATTGAATAAATTGGCTGTACCTTTTATACCAAACGAAAGTTTAAAATCTGCTGATGTCTGTATGGTATAAGAAAGATCTGCTGATAAAGTATTTTCATTCGTGGGCCCAATTTTATCATTGATTAACGAAACACCTACTCCAAGATTACTATTATTGATTGGCGAGTTGACTGAAAAACTACTTGTTTCCGGAGCGCCATCGAGCCCAACCCATTGTGTACGATATAAACCAAAAACACTTAACGCACCGCGAGATCCCGCATAAGCCGGATTAATATTTATTGTATTGTACATGTATTGCGAAAACTGAGCGTCTTGTTGTGCGGTACATAGAAACCCTGTTAACATAATAATTATTGTCAAAAAATTTATTCTCATGTTTTTATTTTTAATAATTTACCATTATCCAGTAGTAACATTATTAGGAATGCTTTTGTGAAATTTTGGTTTTTTATAATTATTTATTGAAATTTCCAGTCTTTCAAAACAAATTAATCTCTGCTTAAATACAGATATCCTGCTTTTTTTATCGTTTGTGATTTAGTGCCTGAATATTTGATGTTTAAAATATAGAAATATGTTCCTGTTGGTAAAAGCCGATCTCCTGATATGGTTACTCTGCCTTCAGAAAAACCTTTGAAAACATTTCCGTTAGAGTCATAATTATTGGTTTCAAAAACTTTTACTCCCCAACGATTATAAATTTCTACTGTATTATCTGTAGAACATTCTGATAAGCCATCAATTTTGAAATAGTCATTTTTGTTGTCTCCATTTGGTGATACTGCATTATGAACTATCAAAGTACTGCATGCCAAAATGATACCTCCATCAACTCTGGCAGTTGTAAACACATTATAACCTGAAACATTGATAGGCGTAGTAACTGTTTTTTTATCACTATCTACAATTCCGCCCTCATCGATCCACAGTTTTTTTGATGCATCCCAGCGAACAATGTGTATTTCGCTTTGCGGAGAAACTAAAATATCTGCTGGTGTAGTTGATGTTTCATCCCAACTCAAAGTCAGCATAACATCAGAATTTCCTGCTGTTTTATCTAAAGTCCAATATTCCTGATTGTTTATAATCTGTATTCCCTCTGCCTTATCATTGTGTGGATAAAGCACATTTGAGTTTTCATAAAAATATTTAGCGGTAAAACTGCTTAAGATTTCCTGCGGTGCCGAAATACCTGCAAATCGATATTTATTCTTATCTCCTATTGGATAAATAAATGCATCCTTTCCGTTTTTTTGTACTTTACCGTCTACAAAACTGTTATCACTGACATTTGTAGCTTCGGCTCCTTTTTCAAAAACTAATAATCCTCCATAATTGTCATCATCGACTATTCCTTTTTGAAAATCTGCTTTTCCGAAAATATTAACTTCATTGGATAAATAAAATGCTGGCTGTACATTACTATTTTTAAACTCGGCATTATACCATTCAATAGGAGCGCTACCTGAAATTTCCTGAGATCCTGACAGGCCTCTCATTCTGGTAATCCCTTTGGTTGAACCTGTAGAAAAAGTAACAAGACCATCATTATTATAATGACTGTAAACAAAAAAATCTCCGTCATTAAATAAATTACCACTGCTCTTATTATCGACGGCTCCAACGGAAGACATAATTGTACCTTCCGTTATATATAAATCGCCGGTATTGATCGTCTGCGCTGTTAACCCTAGGCTAAGCAACGATAAAAGAGTTAAAAAAATATTTTGTTTTTTTGATTTCATAGTCTACTATTATTAGGTAAAACTTATAAATTACATTGAGCTCAAATGGCCAGTAATTAATATAACTATTCAAACATCTTATAAAAATTAACAACTAAACCGGACTGATTTGTTCTTGTTGCAGCATTTGTTGTTGCTCCGGCACCATGTCTCAATAATACTTTTACTGTTTGTTGACTAGCTAATTGAAACACAAAAGAATATCGGTATCCTTGTACACTATTTGCACCATAAGTAGAAACACTTGATACTGTTTTTAAATCCGTTAACATTGTTAAACTCGATACAGTAGAACTTCCGGTAACAATAGCCGCCTCTAATACAAACAAATGCGATTGATTAACTAAAAAGCCACTATTTGGAGCATCAGGAGCTAAACAATCAAAAGACAGATCTACTTTATAAGTTCCAGCCGGTAATGTAATATCAGTACCTGTTGGGTTTGCGCTTCCAAGAGTATTGATATACTGTGTTTCATTGGCAGTACTAAAACTGACGAAGTTATTCGTTGTTCCTGCCGGTATCAATTCTTTAGACAAATCTCCTGAACCGCTCGTGTAGGTCCCTGAAATTTTTAAATTTAAAATTTGATCCATCTCGCTATTTACAATCATCCTGTTCCATTTTTCTCCATCCCAATAATAATATCCCCGGGCAAAAGTTCCTCCCAGATTAAAAATTAAGGAACCTTTCTGTGGAGCAGCAACTGCAATAGCATTATCTGTTAAACTCGTTAATGTATATTGTGGAGTCACTATACCTCGATCTGTGGCCGTAACATCCAAAGCCGCTGACGCATCTGGCGTTCTTGTATTAATTCCTGTTTGAGCAAATGCACCAAAACTAAATAAGCCAAATACTAAAATTATAACTGTTCTGATCATGGTAATGATTTTTCGATATTTATAAATGCATTATCTATACTTATAGTTCCTGTATATGTTCCGCCATTTCTTCTTGCCAATTGAAATTGAAAAGAGTCCGATGTGGTCAATTCAAAAGAAAAAACAAATGTTACTGCATGCTTTTTAGTTCCTGATGTATTTGAAATTTCATTTAATTGAATTTCCGGACCAAGCATTTTACTTCCGTTCCATAATCTGCCTGAATAAAAGTGAGCTTGTGTCTTTATAGTGGTACCAATACCGTTTGTTGTGGCTTCGTTTGTAGAGATATTAAAACTAACATTTACTACATATTTACCTGGTTGTAATGTTATTGTACTATTTTCATCATCTGAAATACCAATTCCTGAATTATTAAAAAATTTTGTAAATCCGGTAACATTAGAATAGGCTGTAGATATTGTTTTTACTTCTGAAGTTGTTTTAGTAAAAATAGCATTTACAACAGAATTTTCTCTGGTTGCCATCAGGTTCCAGACACCATTATCGAATATGTAATAACCCGGTAATTGTGTTGTTCCAATATTATATACAATTAACCCTGCAGCAGGAGATGCTATTGGATTGACTTTATCAGTCAAAGTACTTAAAGCAACTCTTGGTGGTAAAAATGCTCTCTTAGCTGTATTGTTTGATAGGTCTAAAACCGCTGAAGCATGACCTGTCTGGGTATTTACTACTGCTGCTCCTTGTGCAAAATTCAGCGCAGGAATTGCAAATATGATTAATACTATTATTATTTTTATAGTTGCTTTCATTATTTCAGTTTTGTCAATTTATAATAAGAACCATTAGGAATAATGTAAACCAAATCATTGTGTGATGATCCCGACCTTCTGCCCAGTGCTACTGTTAGACTAGAAACTGGATTAGTCACATTATCTGGTAGTGTAAAAGTAGTATTGAAGGTTACTCTATGATTTTGATTGGCCTGAGACAATACTGCTCTTTCTACTCTTGCACTATTTGTTACAGTACCAGTAGCGTCTATACTAGTCTTAATATCTGTATAATAACCCATATTATAATAGTTCGACCCGGTTAAAACTGATCCTCTTCCTGAATCTGGCACAGGTGCTGTAATTAAAAAAGAAATTTCAATCATATAAACACCAGATCCTAAATTGACTGTAAGCCCCTTTGTTGAGTTGTTTACAACATCAAGATTGGGCATATAACCTGAGCTTTGAATAACTAAAGTGTTACCATTACTATTGTTAATTAATGTGCTCTCTCCTGGATCCAAATTATTTAATGCTGCAAAATTTGAACCTGCCATACCAATCACTGCTGTTTTTGGTGTTTCTTTAAAAAACAAATGAGAGTTCCAGTTTCCTGTACCTGAGTTTGCCAAAGCATCCCAATGAAATAATGTTTTTTTTGTTATTATATTCGTATTATAAATTAATAAACCATCTTTTGGAGCAACTGCTACCGGAGTTTTTACTGTTATATCAGCTATACTTAAACGAGGGATTAACAAACCTTTATTACTGGAAGATATTTCCATGTTTGCAGAAGCATCCGGATTTCTTGTATTTACTCCAGTTTGAGCATTTGATTTAAATGCAGCAATAAGAAATACTAAAGAAATGGTAATTATTTTTTTCATGATAATCATTTTGTAAATGAGAATTATAGGAGGAATACCTCCCATAATTCATTTTTATTTATTTCTCAAGCAACAACTTTTCTAACATTTCTAAACGATCAGTGATCAGTTTTGAAGCTTTTTTAAGATCTTCTATTTCTGCTTGCTGTTGATCTATCTTGTCTTTTTGCTCAATAGTATGCAAGTATAATTCTTCTATTTTCTCTAAACTTTGTATGGATAGTTTTGTCATATCAAACGTATAACCGTTCTCTGCTTTCCTTAATTCGTCTATTGAAGCAACCCCTGGTAAATGGTGGTTTACTTTAATGAATTCTTTTACATAACTTAATGATCTGAATTCATATTCAGGATTGATTACTGACTGGCCTATAAAGTACTTTTCGAAAACATAATCGGCATAAACACTATTAGCTGTCCAGATCTTGCCTGTCGTAGAAATATCGCCTGCTACATGGAATTTAGGAGTAATAGTTGCTGTTCCTACTGTAAAAGAAGGAATTACGCTTACACCAATGGCTACTGATCCTGTTTGATAAATATTTTGAGCATTAGTTGACGCTTTTGTTACGCCTCCTTGTACTTGCCAAGGTTCTAAAGTTGTAATATCTAAACCTGCTGTTGATTCTACACCATTAACTGTTGAAAAAAGATTATTACCACTTAGACGTAAAGTATTACTATTAATAATATTAGCTGTTGGGCTTAAACTATTAACGGTACTGGTAAGTATGTTACCGACTGAACTTAATGAATGTACAATGGTTTGAGGTGTAGAGGCTCCCGTATCGCCTTTTGGACCTTGTAATCCTACGGCACCAGTATCACCTTTTGCTCCTTGCGAACCTGTAGTTCCTGTTAATCCAATTGGTCCCTGAACTCCGTCTTTTCCAATTGGCCCTTGTGGACCTACCGATCCGGTATCTCCTTTTGCTCCTTGCGAACCTGTATTTCCTGTTAAACCAATTGGTCCCTGAACTCCGTCTTTTCCAATTGGACCTTGTGGACCTACCGATCCGGTATCTCCTTTTGCTCCCTGCGCACCTGTATTTCCTGTTAATCCCTGAAGTCCATCTTTTCCAATTGGCCCTTGTGGACCTGCAGCACCAGTATCACCTTTTGCTCCTTGCGAACCTGTATTTCCTGTTAAACCAATTGGTCCCTGAACTCCATCTTTTCCAATTAGACCTTGTGGACCTGCAGCACCGGTATCACCTTTTGCTCCTTGCGAACCTGTATTTCCTGTTAAACCAATTGGTCCCTGAACTCCGTCCTTTCCAATTGGCCCTTGTGGACCTACCGATCCAGTATCTCCTTTTGCTCCTTGCGAACCTGTATTTCCTGTTAAACCAATTGGTCCCTGAACTCCATCTTTTCCAATTAGACCTTGTGGACCTGCAGCACCGGTATCACCTTTTGCTCCTTGCGAACCTGTATTTCCTGTTAAACCAATTGGTCCCTGAACTCCGTCCTTTCCAATTGTCCCTTGTGGACCTACCGATCCAGTATCTCCTTTTGCTCCTTGCGAACCTGTATTTCCTGTTAAACCAATTGGTCCCTGAACTCCATCTTTTCCATCATCTCCTTTTGGTCCTTTAATATTTCCTGTTGTTACCCAAGTATCACCTTGTTTTACATAAACATCTCCTGTACTATTATCTACATAAGTGTCTCCGTCTTTTCCTGGGGTTGTAGTGCCGGGTGCGCCGATACCTCCGGTAATTGATTTTCCATCAGCACCATCTTTTCCATCATCTCCTTTTGGTCCTTTGATATTTCCTGTTGTTACCCAGGTATCTCCTTGTTTTACATAAACATATCCTGTACTATTATCTACATAAGTGTCTCCGTCTTTTCCTGGGGTTGTTGCGCCGGGTGCTCCTGTACCTCCGGTAATTGATTTTCCATCTTTTCCATCATCTCCTTTTGGTCCTTTAATATTTCCTGTAGTAACCCAAGTATCACCTTGTTTCACATAAACATCTCCTGTACTATTATCTACATAAGTATCTCCATCTTTTCCTGGGGTTGTTGCTCCGGGTGCGCCGGTACCGCCGGTAATTGATTTTCCATCTTTTCCATCATCTCCTTTTGGTCCTTTAATATTTCCTGTAGTTACCCAGGTATCTCCCTGTTTCACATAAACATCTCCTGTACTATTATCTACATAAGTATCTCCATCTTTTCCTGGGGTTGTTGCTCCGGGTGCGCCGGTACCTCCGGTAATTGATTTTCCATCAGCACCATTTTTTCCATCATCTCCTTTTGGTCCTTTTATATTTCCTGTAGTTACCCAGGTATCACCTTGTTTTACATAAACATCTCCTGTACTATTATCTACATAAGTATCTCCATCTTTTCCTGGGGTTGTTGCGCCTGGTGCTCCGGTACCGCCGGTAATTGATTTTCCATCAGCACCATCTTTTCCATCATCTCCTTTTGGTCCTTTAATATTTCCTGTAGTTACCCAGGTATCTCCCTGTTTCACATAAACATCTCCTGTACTATTGTCTACATAAGTATCTCCATCTTTTCCTGGAGTTGTTGCGCCGGGTGCTCCGGTACCGCCGGTAATTGATTTTCCATCAATTCCATCATCTCCTTTTGGTCCTTTGATATTTCCTGTAGTTACCCAGGTATCTCCCTGTTTCACATAAACATCTCCTGTACTATTATCTACATAAGTATCTCCATCTTTTCCTGGAGTTGTTGCGCCGGGTGCTCCGGTACCGCCGGTAATTGATTTTCCATCAGCACCATCTTTTCCATCATCTCCTTTTGCTCCTTTGATATTTCCTGTAGTTACCCAGGTATCACCTTGTTTTACATAAACATCTCCTGTACTATTATCTACATAAGTATCTCCATCTTTTCCTGGGGTTGTTGCGCCTGGTGCTCCGGTACCGCCGGTAATTGATTTTCCATCAGCACCATCTTTTCCATCATCTCCTTTTGGTCCTTTGATATTTCCTGTAGTTACCCAGGTATCTCCCTGTTTCACATAAACATCTCCTGTACTATTATCTACATAAGTATCTCCATCTTTTCCTGGGGTTGTTGCGCCTGGTGCTCCGGTACCGCCGGTAATTGATTTT
>NZ_JBNNFM010000056.1:10802-17163 GCF_050267765.1 Flavobacterium sp. NPDC079362
ATCTCCATCTTTTCCTGGGGTTGTTGCGCCTGGTGCTCCGGTACCGCCGGTAATTGATTTTCCATCAGCACCATCTTTTCCATCATCTCCTTTTGCTCCTTTGATATTTCCTGTAGTAATCCAGGTATCACCTTGTTTTACATAAACATCTCCTGTACTATTGTCTACATAAGTATCTCCATCTTTTCCTGGAGTTGTTGCGCCGGGTGCTCCGGTACCTCCGGTAATTGATTTTCCATCAGCACCATCTTTTCCATCATCTCCTTTTGCTCCTTTGATATTTCCTGTAGTTACCCAGGTATCTCCCTGTTTCACATAAACATCTCCTGTACTATTATCTACATAAGTGTCTCCGTCTTTTCCTGGGGTAGTTCCGCCGGGTGCTCCGGCACCTCCGGTAATTGATTTTCCATCAACTCCATCTTTTCCATCATCTCCTTTTGCTCCTTTGATATTTCCTGTTGTTACCCAGGTATCGCCTTGTTTTACATAAACATCTCCTGTACTATTATCTACATAAGTGTCTCCGTCTTTTCCTGGGGTAGTTGCGCCGGGTGCTCCGGTACCTCCGGTAATTGATTTTCCGTCAATTCCCGGAATGCCTTGAAGTCCTCGCAAACCTGCAGCCAGATTAATTATTACTGATGTGCCACTCTCATTTGTATAAGTAACAGTTCCATTATTATTATCTACTAACGTTGTTATAGTTTCCGTTCCAGCAGTCCCTATACGGTACCACTTATCGACATACCAGTAATAATATCCTGGTGTAATATCTTTAATTGTTTGTGTATTAAAAACTAGAAGACTATTTACATTTCCCTCAACAATAGTTACTTTATCTATTGTACTTGTTAATGCAACTCTTGGTATAAGTATACCTTTATTCGAAGCCACAACATCAAGCTGGCTTGATGCATTAGGCAATTGAGTTCCAATACCTACCTGTGCATGACCCAAAAAACCAAATCCCGTTAAAAGGAATAATAAGTAATAATTTTTCATAAAAAAAGTTTTAAAAAAATAATAATTTTAATAAGAATTAAATCCAATGGAAAAACTTAGAAAAAGATCAATCCTCATTTTTTCAGAACACGGTTAGTTAAGTTTTTTTAGATTTGGGATCTGTAAAAAAAATATTTTTGCTGCTACAATTAATCAGTCAGCAAATCTAACATCCTTAAAATCATAAATATGTAGAATAAAAAACCATGTTATGTAGAACTTTTTCTACATAACAAGTCAGCTGAAAAACATTTGTTTTAATAGTTGAAAAAAGTGCGATAATGAAAATAGCTTCAAAAAAAAGAAATGGTATTGTGCTTTACAATCTTTTAATTTTTAGAAATAAGATTGTAAAAGCATAACATTATTAAGTAAGTCTTTAGAAAATTTAAGGAAATCAATTTGAGCAAAAACAAATAGAAGTGTATAATCAAGAATTTAAAACGTCTTGTACCTATCCATTTTTTCAAATTATTACATTTAATAAATAAAACAAATAAATTTTTGCCTCGTGTTTTGCTCCATATTCCATTGAAGTTTTAGAAGATTTGTTGTTTTGTAAAAAATGAAGATTAAAATACCTGCAATAACAGTCACGATGTGTAAACGATCAATAATAAAAGCTTTTAATTATCAGAAGCAAATGGTATTTGAACATCGAGTATTCTTTCATTAAAATAAAAACCCAGTTGGTTCAATATTTCTGATCTGATTTTTGAAGTATCCAATAAAAATAAATTTTCTAAATCCATCAAAAAATCTAATACTCTTTTATTGAAAGAACAGACTACCAGAGGAATTTCACTTCTGTATATCTTAAAAAAATCAAATAAATCTTCTTCTGCATAGATTACTAACACTATCACTGAATAAGTATCTAATTCTTCTTTAAGATCTCTAAAATTTTTACATACATCAAAAACCAATACATCCTGAAATTTAGATTTTAAGTATTTCGAAAAGCATTTTTGATTTCCATATATAAGTACTTTCTTTTTCATCATCTCTGTAGTATAATTTACAATGAACTTCATTTTTAAAATTTAATCAGGTTAAAAAAAAGGATTAAGCACACCTTTATACTTAGAAAACAAAATCTTTGGATGTATTAAAAAAGGGAAAACTTTATAGCACTTATTACTTTAACTAAATTCAACTTAATGATAATCCCAATACTAATCATTTCACTTTCTATTGTATTATTCTGCCAAGACTTTTAAATTCTTAAACAATATTTTATTGGTCAGGCGGCTTAATTTAACTGTTTTGTGTAAAGTTTAAAATCACAAACAAAAGCCGCCTGCAACAACAAAAGAAAATTCTAAAAATTAGAAATTCAGAAATAATAATAACATGTAGAGTACAAAAATTATTCGCTATTTGTAAAACATAAAGCTCTTTCTGATTCTGAAAACAAAAGTACTGCCATTAAAATCAAAGCTTTATAGAATAATGCTCAGCCTCATGTAGAATTTTTTCTACAATGAGCATTTTATCTCTTTCTAACTGTGTTCTAAAAAAAAAAGAAATTCCCTAAATGATGGAAACAATCTAAAAAATGAATCAGAAAAATCCGGAAATAAAATTAGTTGGACATTACATAACCAATATTTATCTCATCAAAACTTTTTCGTTTTTACACGACCAATTATTAGTTATACAAGTGATAGATTTTTTTTAATTCTTTCAAGAAAATTAGTTTGTTTACAGTGGTATCAATTACCCATAAATACAAAAAACTTTCTTTTTATAATAGAAATTTAATTTATTGCAAAAAGCAATGGTTTTAAGAACAAACAAACAACTAATTAAAAATCAACTACATAAATTAAAAATCACATAAAAAATCTCTTTTATTAGCCTCTTAAAAGACAACTTTAAAACAATAATTACAGCGTAAATTGCCCTAATTTTTTACTGCTCATTTTTTTTATCAAAAATTGCCTTCTAGTTTTGCGCAAAAATTTAAACAATAATAAAAATGAAAAATTTAATACTTACTTTCGCTTTTGCCAGTGCAATAACAACGTTAAGTGCTCAAAACAAAACTGAAAAAAGTTCAAAAACTGATTTTAACAAATTTTCTATTGAATTTGCGGGAGGAGTTAACAAACCACAAAGACCAATGTCTTCCGGTTATTTTACATCAACACCAAGTCCTTATGTTCTTGATTTGGGAGTTAGGTACATGTTTAACAATAAGTTTGGTTTAAAAGCTGACTTTGGTTACAATAGCTTTACCGGAAAAAATAATTCTATAGATTTTGATACTAAATATTACAGAGCAGACATTCAGGCTGTGGCTAACTTAGCAAGGATTATGAATTTTGAAACCTGGACCAATACTATCGGTTTATTAGGTCATGCCGGTTTTGGTTTAGCGCAACTGGAAGATCAAAATTCGTCAATAAAAGACAGAATGGGTAATTTTATGGCTGGTGTAACGGGACAAATTAAATTATCTAACAGAATCGTTTTGACGGGAGATTTCACAACTATTCTGAATACTAATCAAAATCAGGCTTTCGATGCTGCCAGCGCAGCTAATACAAGAGGTTTCTCAGGAATTCTTTTTAATGGAACGGTAGGTTTAACTGTTTACTTAGGTAAGAACGAAAAACATGCTGACTGGGTTATTGATAACGGAGGAGAAATCGATGACTTGAAAAAAAGAATTACTGATATTGAAACTTCAATGTTAGATACTGATAAAGATGGTGTTCCTGATTATTTAGATGAAGAACCAAATACTATTTCGGGTGTTATGGTGAACACAAAAGGAAAATCAATTGACTTAAATAACAATAACGTTCCTGATGAATTAGAAAATTATTTATTAAAAACTTACGGAAGTACTACTGATAAATCACCTGTTTTAAGTAACAATGAATTGATTAAAAACCTAATTAATGGTGGTTACGTGTGTACTTATTTTGATTTTAGTAAATCTACTCCAACAAATGTTTCGACAGAAGGGATCGACTTTATCTTAAATTATCTAAGAAACAATCCTTCGGCGTCAGTTGATATTATTGGTCACGCTGATGAAATAGGTAAATCTGCATACAACGATAAATTATCAACTGCAAGAGCGAATAGTGTGAAAAATGTGTTGGTAAAAGCAAACATTAATCCTTCAAGGTTAAATGTTATTGCAGCTGGCGAAGACACTTCTGTAGACAAAGACTCAGACGCTGCTAGAAAACTAGTTAGAAAAGTAAGTTTTAGAGTTAAATAATACATACTCTTATAATTCAACGAGTGTATTAAAGCATGAATTAGTTTTTAGTTAGAATACAAATTAAGCCCTGTGAACCTTTTGGTTTTACAGGGTTTTGTCATTATAAGATCAGGACATGACAGTCAAGTAATTAACTTCTTTAACTTTAAGAACGTGGTTTGGGTAAGTTTCTGTCGTACATAATAATACTTCCTGCCACTGCAACGTTTAAGCTTTTCTCTGATTTGAATTTTATTAAATTATGGCATTTATCCATTACTTTTCTGGACAAACCATGGTCTTCTGCTCCTAATAAATAGACACAACGTCGCGGATGTTCAAAGGTTTCTAAATCTGAAGCTTGCTCATCTAATTCAACACCAACTAATCGCGCTCCTTTTGGTAAGTTATCAAAAAAAGCTTCGAAAGTATCATAATGAAAATATGGTATTGCTTTTACTGCATCATGAGTGTCGCAGGCTTGTTTGGCATATCGATTGCCAATAGTAAATATAAAAGTAGCTCCTAAATTCTGAGCTGTTCGCCACAAAACTCCTAAATTTTCAGGCGTCTTACCATTTTGGATTCCTATGCCGAAATATTCATTTATAAAATTATCATTCATAAAGGCAAAAGTACAAACTGTAAGTACATAAGTCAATTTTTTATTGGGATGAAGACTTATTATTGGTGTGTTTTTTTTAGGCATCACGGTACTGATTCCATGTTATTTCCACAGTTTGTTGCAGAATATCTAATGTGCGGATATAAATTAAAGCTCATTAATAATGAAAAATAAAAAATATCTGTTTAGTGAAATGAAATTTTTGTTGAAGAAATCTATTTTATCGTATTTTAGCCTGACCTCGATATCGTTTTTATACATCACAAATTAAAAAACAATTAAAAACGTGAGAGTTAAGTTTATAAAAAATAACAAAGAGCATTACAGTAATTAAATATACAACGAATTATGGAAGCCTATTTCTGGAATATCTTTATGATTTTAATGGGAACGATAGCGATTATCTTTTCTTTTTTGACACATAGAATTCAGTCAAGACTTAAAAGAAACGGACTGCTTGAAGAAGCTAAAATGATTTACTTTTCTACTGAAAAGTCGACTGGTGATTCACCTTCTTTGACAATTCCCGTTTTTACTTTTTCTCATAAAGATCAAAATGGCATTAAAACTTATACTGTAAAAGGTAAAAGCAATTCTTTATGCAAAATTGGAGAAGTGACACCAATATATTACAATCCTGAAAATCCTGAAAAAGAATATTTTTTACCCAAAAAAGACTTTCTGGTAAAGTATCTCATGTTTTTTATAGGAATGTTCTTTGTGTGCTTAGGGGTTCTGTATTTGATGAAAAATTTAAATTATCCTACTGAAAACTATTTTCTTTACCTTATTATTGGTTTATTTTCAGGAACCTTCTTATTATTTAGTATCGGAAAAATAGCTGATGCAATAAATCGAAAGTAAAATTTACTTTCCGTGATCAATAATTCCCTCTATTTTATTAAATTAAAGATTTACTTCACACACTTCTGCCCTATTAAAATATTATATAAAGACTAACAAATGACAATACAAGATCTAACTGGAAGTTATTCTATCACCGGAAGTAATCAGGATGAGAATCCGGAAACAACTTACAAAGGTATTTTGAATTTATCTCTGGATGAAAACAACCGAATTATTGCGCAATGGATTATTAATAATACTCAGCAACAAAAGGGACACGGTTTTTTTAAAGACAATATTTTGGTAATCAATTTTAGCTATAAGGGAGATGATACTAAAACTTATAAAGGAGTTGCCGTTTACCGCTGTATTACTAAAGATGTCCTGGAAGGTTTTTGGTCTGAGAAACATGGAGATCCGCTCTATCTTGGAGCTGAGCATTGTTTAAGAATAACAAGCACTGAAAGACTTAACTAGCTTATATTGTAAAACCGTACAAAAAGGCCAACCAATAATTAAGTAATTTTTTGGCACAAAAAAGAGGCTGTCCGAAAAGTAATTTCGGGCAGTTTTTTTTTTGTTTTACACATTGATTTTTCTTATATTTAAGTACTAAAATCAATGATTATGCAGCCAGTTTTTAAGCCTCATTCGGTTCACCAGCA
>NZ_JBNNFM010000057.1:0-17155 GCF_050267765.1 Flavobacterium sp. NPDC079362
TGAAATCATTCAACAAGTAGTAATACATTGTGGTGGGGATCCTAGTAAATTAGAAACATTCAATACATGAAAGAAAGTTCCTTACACTCTTGGTTCAAAACTTTGACAAGGTTGTTTGATATTAAATATTGTCATTTGGATTGCGAGATGGCACGCGGATGATACGGATTTGCTAATACGAAAGCACGGATTTACGCGGATTTCTTCTGTTGTGTTATTCGTGTTTTTTGTCATCTCGACCGGAGGGAGAGATCACACTCGCAGATCGACAAAGATTGCCGATATTCTGAAAAAGAATATCCTGGCCCTGATAGAAGCGGTATTCTTTTACTTGCTTCTTTAAAGGAAAAGATACAAGTGTATAGCAGGAATAGCTCCTGAAGATTCTAAATAAACTTAAAATATTGAAATTTCAAACCTAAAGTCCCAAATCTAATACATAAGAAATCTTAACGGCAATATTGTCTTCCAATTTCAATAGCTGATTTGGTCCGTATCGATAGAAACCTCCTAAACCAAAACCTTTGTAGATTTTGTTTAGTTCGATTCCGGATTCAAAGAAGCCCCTGTCAAGAGTTTTGTAAGTTGGTCCAACATGCTGCTCAGGATTTTTCATATTTCCCCAGGCCATTCTGGTTACTAATACTAATGAAGGGCGGACTTTTTTGAGGATTCTGATTCGGTCAAAACCATGTTTGATCTGGAAAAAGATATATTGACTCGAGAAAAACTCATTAAAATACATGGTTTCAAAACTGTTTCTGCCTGCAAAAGTAATACGCTGAACCACGGTTTCTTTTGTTAGGTTATTTGGCATCGTGTTGTATAAATGGGTAAGTGGTACGTCGCCCATTGCATATCCTCCTTGCAACAGCAAACTTGTTTTTTGACCGTTTAAGTATTTCTTTTCATATTCGGTTTTAAAATCCACTTTGCCAAATGTAAAATCATTTCCTAAAACATTAGGTAAGGATTGTGTGTACTGAAAAGTAAATCTTGGAAATCTTTTGTCTGACTCGGTTCTTCCGGTTGGAGTTTGCATAAAATCGCTAAATGGCGCCCATACAATCGAAACCATTGCCGTTGTCATTACGTAATCAGAATACAATTTTCCGTCGTAATTAAAAAGATAGTCAAATTGAGGTTCGACATAAGTTCTGGCTAATTCGAAAACAGCTTCGGTTTTTGGAATAATTTTAGACTGAACATTTGCTTTCCATGCGACATATTTATAAAAAGTACTAATGTTGATTGGGCGCGGATCATAAATTTTGAAAACACGTTTATCAACTGCAAAAACAGTACTTGCAATTTCCCTGACATCATCTGTGTAATATCCGTTTACCCAGGTATTGCTGCTTTTATCCAGTAAAACTCCCGTTCCTAAACTGTATTTGACTTCGCCATCTTTTGTTCCGTAAGCAGAATATCCTTCGATTCTGAAATTTTTAGAAAAACGATCATTTGTGATGCCGCCAAGTCCCAGTCTAAAACCTTCGTAGTTATTGTAACTTACAATTTTTTTCAGATCAAGATCAATAGGGCCAATCGGGATATAACCATTGATTATTTTTCGTCCAAATCCTAAACGGCTTTCGATTCTTTTCTTCATCGAAAGACTATCGATCAATTGATATGTTTTCTGGCTTTTTAAGTCCAGGCTTTCTTTTCGGTATTGATTCCAGAATTCTTCCGGTTTTTTATTGGCATCGTCCTTAATTTCCATATAAAGTGCCGGATTCTTTATAGGTGTATTTGTGTTGTAGTAAATGTCGAAATTATTACTTTCTGATAGCAGATAGGTAAAATCTGATGCTGATTTTTTTCTAGGCTCAAAATTGTCTTCGACATCACCATCAAACTGAATTGTTCCGCCCAGAATTTTAATATCATCGTCATTCTTTCCTTTTACAATTTTGAATGTCGTATTGCTCTGAAACCATACTTTTTCGCTTGGTACATATTCAAATTCGTGAATTCCGCTAATGTCCAGAACCCCTTTTATGCGCATTACGGCTTTCGCTACAGCAAAATTTTCCTGATCTATATATAAGACACCTTCTAAGCCGGATGATTTCCTTTTTTGCTTGTTTTTAAAGTAAATCATATAAGTTTCGCGGCCTTTTATGTTTACAGTGTCAAGTATTTTATAGTTGTAATTTGTTGGGGCACCGTTCGAAATGGGATTTTCATATTTGGTTTCAAACAGTTCGTATTTATTATCATAAATAGATATTGACTGCAGATTGAAAGCAATAACCTCATAGATGGGATTTTTGAATCCGGCCATTTTTGTTCCCAGGATGGTTTCCTTAAGCTTGTTGTTTCCAAACTGATATTGGGATACTTTTTCGGTTTGAAACAAATGCTGCTTGATAATGATCTCTTTAAATTTATAATCTGAAGAGTCTACATTAACACGTTTTTTATCGAAATCTTTATAAGCTGCTGTAGAATCAATTCTGCCATCGATAGAATCCGGATTAGCCGTTACGATAAGTTTGTTGTAGCTTTTGTATTCAAAACTGCTGAGCCTTTTTTGTGGATTGTTTTTGTTTTTATTTTCGATTACTTTTTTTATAATCGTTAAGGCAGGATTTTCATTAGAAATAACGACTTCTTTTAGATCATCTGTTTTTTGAGAAAGCAGAATCGAATAATACCTTTTGTTGGTAATGGCAATATTTTTTGTTTGAAAACCAATATAAGATACAGAAAAACTACTTGCGTTAGCAGAAGGTTTAAAAATAAATTTTCCGTCGACATCTGTAATTGTATTGATGTTGTCTGATGTTGTGATCGTAGCAAAAGGAAGCGGTTTATTGTTGGAATCAGTTACAATTCCGTTTATTTGAAATTGCGCTTGAATAGATAGCGTGAAAAACAAAGACAATAAACAAAATAGCTTCATACAGAATGTTATAGTTTCGAAAACGAAAAGAATATGATTTTGGTATGCAAAAATAGGAATAAAAAAATCCGCTTAGTAATAATTTAACTAAACGGATTTTGTTTTGTGTTCGAACGATTACACTTTCATGATTTCGGCTTCTTTTGTTGCCAATAATTCATCTATTTTTTTGATATAAGTATTCGTTAGGGTCTGTACTTGCTCTTCTGCAGATTTACAAATGTCTTCAGAAGTTCCCTCTTTTTCTAATTTTTTAATGTCTGAATTAGCATCTTTACGTACATTACGCACACCAATTTTTGCATCTTCGGCCTCTGTTTTTGCTTGTTTTGCTAAATCTCTACGACGCTCCTCTGTCAAAGGCGGAACGCTGATGATAATTAGGTCACCATTATTCATTGGGTTAAAACCAATATTAGCCACCATAATTGCTTTTTCGATAGTTTGCAGCATGTTTTTCTCGAAAGGCTGCAAAGTAATTGTTCGGGCATCCGGAACACTTATTTTTGCTACTTGCGAAAGCGGTGTTGCTGATCCGTAATAATCTACAAAAACACTTCCCAGCATTGCCGGAGAAGCTTTTCCTGCACGAATGTTAAGAAATTCTTTCTCTAAATGCGCAATCGAACCATTCATTGATTCTTCAGTACTATCTAATATAAATTCTATTTCTTCAGTCATTATCTTTAAGTTTTCAGTTTTCATTCTCAGTTTTCATTTCATGTCGGCAATTGCGACAGTAAACAGTTACTGATGACTATATATTAACTACGGTTCCTATGTTATCGCCTTCACAAATTTTCAATAAATTTCCAATTTTGTTCATATCAAAAACAACGATTGGCAATTTGTTTTCCTGACTTAATGTAAACGCGGTTGTATCCATTACGTTTAATCCTTTTTTAAGGACATCTTCAAACGAAATAAAATCGAATTTTACTGCTGATGCATTTTTTTCAGGATCAGAATCGTAAACACCATCAACGCGGGTTCCTTTTAAAATTACATCTGCATTAATCTCAATACCTCTTAAAACGGCAGCAGTATCAGTTGTAAAATATGGATTTCCTGTTCCTGCACCAAAAATTACAATTCTTCCTTTCTCAAGATGACGATCTGCTCTTCTTTTAATATAAGGCTCTGCAATAGATTCCATTTTTAAGGCAGTCTGCAAACGGGTTTTCATTCCGTTTTCTTCAAGAGCCCCTTGCAATGCCATTCCGTTTATAACCGTAGCAAGCATTCCCATATAATCACCTTGTACTCTATCCATACCGGCACTTGCACCAGCAACGCCTCTAAAAATATTTCCTCCTCCAATAACAATAGCAATTTCGACTCCTTTGCTGTGAATTTGCTTAATTTCTTCAGCATATTCGGCTAATCTTTTAGGGTCAATTCCGTATTGTAAATCACCCATCAAGGCTTCTCCACTCAGTTTAAGAAGAATTCTTTTATATTTCATGTGTTGTTGCGTTAATTTGTGCAAATATAGACATATTCTGATTTTTAAAAATAATGTTTTCAAAAAATTAATTGTTCTTTTAGTTATAAATTTATAGTGATTTTTTAAAGGATTTTTTGAATGTGATAAAAGTCATTCTTTGAGTCTCCTTGAAATTCGTATTTTTATGCAATTCAAAAATCAAACAAATATGAAAAGTAGTATCGCCAAAGCATTATTTAGGAGTCATACGTATCCGGAATATCGAAAATTAGTAGCTGATTTATTATTGGATGGAAAATCAACCGGGAACGAACAATCTGAAAGTTTAACCAATTATAGTAAGTTAAATGACGCCAGAATGAATAGGCTGGACAAAACGGTAAAAATTACCGATGCTATTATTTCGAGAATAGAAAAACTGGAGCACAAATATATTTGGCTTGTAATTTCTGAAGGCTGGTGCGGAGATGCGGCTCAGATCCTTCCGGTTATTAATAAAATGGCTTTGGCATCGCATAAAAAAATAGATCTTCGAATTGTACTGCGAGATGAAAATGAAGGGTTAATGAATGAATATCTAACAAACGGTGCAAGAGCAATCCCTAAGGTGATAATTATTTGTAAAGAGGCCGGGATTGTTCGTGCAGATTGGGGACCAAGACCAAGAGGAGCATCTGAATTAATCGCAAATTATAAAAAAGAATTTGGTGTACTTGATGAAAAAATCAAAACTGATTTGCAATTGTGGTATTTAGCAGATAAAGGAATATCAGTTCAGGAAGAACTCACGGAAATAGTCGAAAACATTCAATACGGTCGATTATAGTTTTTGTAATAAAAAAATAATACGATCTGTTTGTTTTGTGGTAATGTGTTGGTTGTAAATATGGTATGTTCTAAAAATGTATTGAATATTTTTTTTTACCTTAAATATTTTTGTAACTTAGTAATATAATCCCACTTCTATTATTTACTTTCCGATTTGCTCTTTTTATTGGTGTTTATTGAATGTCTAACAATTTAAAACACACTATTATGAAAAAGTTATTCGAAAGGTTTTATGATTTTATTTCAGGTTTGTTGTTTGGAGGGAAAAATGTACCTCATTATTAACTGCTCCGAAAAAAAAAAGACACGTTATGCAATAAAACTACTTTATTTTAGAAGTTGGCACATTACTATTGTTTAATTGTAATGTGCTTTTTTTATTATCAGACTTGAATAGTTGCTCTTTAAAAACCGCTCAGGGAATCTTAAAAGCTAATTACAGAAATACCAAAACTGAAACTGCCTACAGTTTTATAGTCATAAAGAGGGTAACCAAAATCGGCTAGTTCTATAAATAATGTTTTATCATCTCCTGTAATGCCAATTCTGGCTTTTTTGTATGTGCCGCTCAGATCCCCCCGGCCCAGAGCAAAACTTTTTCCGTAACCTACTTGCATGGTAATTCTGGTGCTTTCTGCAATTTTAGGGCTTAATCCAAAATTAAGATAAACCGGAACAGCTACTAACTTTTCATTCCATTTCCAGTCAAGGCCACTATGAATCCCCAGAGTTACCCATTGATTATAATGAATGCCGTAACCTAGTTTTGAACCCAAGCCATCTGGCATGAGCCAAGGTTGTTTGTCGCCTTCATATTTAGGAGCGTCACCGTAATCAGGATTTCCTGTTATTGAAGCATTAACTTCAAATTGAATGTAAGTAAATTTTCTTTCCTGTGCGTAAATCGTCGTGGTGATGTAGAAAAAAGTAAAAATCGTTAATAAACAATATTTCATAAAATTGATTTAGGCCTGTCTTTGCTCTGAAATATTTTATTTCAAAAAGCTTAGAATTAGCAAAATTATTTTGTGAAAGATATTTAAAAAATCGAGATAATTAGTATAGGGTATAAAAGATAAATTTTGATAGATAAAAAGTATTTTTTACTGTAAACTTTCCTCGAATAATGTAACATCGATGGCATTTGTAACATCGTAATCGCCAATTTTTGTTCGGCGTAAAGCAGTTAAATGAGAACCTGAATTCATTGCTTTCCCAAAATCAAAAGCCAGTGAACGGATATAAGTTCCTTTACTGCAAACGACTCTAAAATCGATTTCCGGCAAAGCAATTCGTGTAATCTCAAATTCGTGAATGGTAGTTTTTCTACTTGCAATTTCTACAGTTTCTCCGGCACGTGCGTGTTCGTATAAGCGAACACCATCTTTTTTGATCGCAGAGAAAATAGGTGGTTTTTGATCGATTTCGCCCAAAAACTGTTTTACTGTTTCATGAATCAAAGCTTCGTCAATATGTGAAGTTGGAAAAGTTTCGTCAATTTCTGTTTCCAGATCATAGGATGGAGTAGTGGTCCCAATATAAAAAGTCCCTGTATATTCTTTAGCCTGACCTTGTAATTCAGTAATTCTTTTGGTGAATTTTCCTGTACAAATCAATAATAATCCGGTTGCCAGAGGATCTAATGTTCCGGCATGACCAATTTTGAACTTTTTAGGAAGTCCAACTTTATTGATCAATAGGTATTTTAGTTTATTGACAGCTTGAAACGAACTCCATTTTAAAGGTTTGTCTATCAATAAAATTTGTCCGTTTAAATAATCTTCAGGCGTCATTATAGTATGGTAAGAGGATGAAATAAAAAGTGAATCAATAGTAAAGTGATTCCTGCGATGATGCGGTAATAACCAAAAACTTTAAAGCCATTTTTAGTCAAAAATCCAATGAAAGTTTTAATAGCCAAAAGTGCTACAATAAATGCGACAACATTACCAATAACTAATAAATTGATTTGATCAGGAGATAATTCGAATCCGGCTTTGTAGTAATCGTAACATTTTTTTGCAGTTGCACCTAACATAGTGGGCACCGCTAAAAAGAATGAAAACTCAGCAGCTGTTGTTCTGGACAGTTTTTGGGACATACCTCCCACAATACTCGCTCCGCTTCGTGAAACTCCCGGAATCATTGCCAAACATTGATACATTCCAATTTTAAAAGCTTGCAGATAGGTTATTTCCTGAGATGTTTCGGCAGTATTTGGATTGTTGAACCAGTCGTCGACTTTCAGTAAGATGATTCCTCCTATCAAAAGTGAAACGGCAACCGTAATTGGGTTTTCTAATAATCCGTCGATAAAATCACTTAATAATAATCCTAAAACAACGGCAGGAATAAACGCAACTAAAAGTTTAAAATAAAAATCAAGTGTCTGAAAGAAACGTTTGAAATATAAAACTACTACAGAAAGTATAGCTCCAAGCTGAATAACAATTGTAAAAAGTTTGGTAAAATCTTCGTGAGCAATTCCAAAAAAAGAAGAGGCAATAATCATGTGGCCAGTTGAAGAAACAGGTAAAAATTCTGTAATTCCTTCAATTATGGCAAGAACAATAGCTTGTAATGTATTCATTGAATTTTAATTGTTAGATTGTCAGACTTCTCAGATGTCAGATTTTTTTAAAAGATTAATCTAATAACCTAAAGATCTAAGTTGTCTAAGCGGTCTAAAAAAAGTCTACTTAGATTTTTTGAAAATAGAATAAATCGTGATACCAAAACCAATTAAAACAGTTGTTGGAGCTAAACGAATACGTCTAAAGTTAAAAACATCTTCATTAAAGATATTTAGATCCTTGCTTCCTCCGCCTGACATTAAGATAAAACCTAATGCAATAACACCAATTCCTATTAATAAAATTTTATAGTTAATACCATCAAAAAGGAATTCTTGTTTTTGTGGCTGTTGTTCTGTATTGTTTATATTTTTCATTTTTGTTTTTTTTGTAACCCTAATCAAAGTTTAGAGTATTTTATTTATTTGTCAACCTGAGTCAAGTCGAAGACTGTTTGTTTTTTTGTAAACTAAAAACCGTGACCGAATACTCTCTTAGTACAGATCGTCAGTTCTTAAGTTTAAGAATCGTTGTGTTGCAAAATGTGTACTTACCCAAGTAATTAAAACACCTAATCCGAAAACGGCCAATAATACGAATCCAATTAATACTTTGTCTTCTAAAATCCCTAATCCCGGGAAATTAGTTTCTACATACAATAAAACCCCAATCAAAGCAATAATAGCCAATCCTGCACCAAGCATTCCTAGTTTTACACTACGCATTACAAATGGTTTACGGATAAACGATTTTGTTGCACCAACCATTTGCATGGTCTTAATGATAAAACGGTTTGAATGTATGGATAAACGTAGTGAACTATTGATTAATAAAACAGCGATAATCGCAAGGAAACCACTGATAATCAAAATCCACATACTCACTTTTTTGATGTTGTCATTAACCAGGTTTACCAATTGTTTGTCGTAAACTATATCTTCGATCATTGCGTTTTTACGCAATTTACTTTCGATTTTTAAGATACTGTCTCTTTCTACATAGTCTGCTTTCAGGTGAATGTCGTATGAATTCAATAAAGGATTTTCGCCCAAAAATGTCAGGAAATCTTCTCCAATAATATCGGTATGTTCTTTTGCCGCTTTATCTTTAGTAACATAAACATATGATCTTGCGAAAGGAGCCCTTTTTAATTCAGTATCGAATGCTTTTATTACACTATCATTAGCTTCATTTTTAAAGAAAACCGTCATGGCGATTTTTTCTTTAAAATCATTAGCCAGTTTTTTAGAATTGATAATGAATAATCCCAGTACTCCTAAAAGGAATAAAACCAGAAATACACTTAGTACAACCGAAAAATAAGAGGAAATTAACCTGCGCTTTTGAAATTTATCAAAGTTAGAACTCATAGTTTGCTTAAATTATGTGGTAAAAATAATAAAGTATTTCTTTATTTGAAGTTAATAACGACCAAAGTTTTAACTTTCGTACAATAAATGTAAATATACCAACTTATTAATTAATTGCAGGAAAACCGTAAGACTTCTTCAATTTACAATAATAACCTTTAGTTTTTAGTTTTTTTCTTTTCTTAAGAACTCATTTAGCAGCATTTGTAATTGAACTTGTTTTTCGAATATTTTCTAAAAGCCGGATTTTGCCCATTCCTAAAAAGGTTCATCAGTTTCCTCAATCCAAAGCAGGACTTCAACTGAATGTTTTTTATCGGTGCTCATCTGGTTCTTAGTTATTTGTAAAAGGGACTGTTTTACGTAAGTCGATTCTCTTAATAGTTTAAAATTAAAGTAAAAAAAGAATAATAACTACGTAGTAAAAACACAAACACAGGTGTTTTTACTTAATTAAAAATAAGTATTTTATTATTTTATTTGTTTGTCAGTGAAATAGCTTTGGTACAATCTGTAATAAATGTAAATTTGCGCCTTAATTCATTAAAGTGATAAAGCTTTAATCTTTATCATTCTGAACCTTTGAACCTTTTAAGATGAAATACAATCCGATCGAAATAGACGCTAAATGGCAAAAATTTTGGGCAGAAAACCAAACTTTTGCAGCAAAAAACAATTCTGACAAACCGAAGCATTATGTTTTGGACATGTTTCCTTATCCTTCAGGAGCGGGATTACACGTTGGGCATCCGCTGGGTTATATCGCTTCAGATGTTTATTCTCGTTTTAAAAGACATCAGGGTTTCAATGTTTTGCACCCAATGGGATACGATAGTTTTGGATTGCCTGCAGAACAATATGCAATACAAACGGGACAACGTCCGGAAGATACAACACGCGTAAATATTGACGGTGGAGTAGATAAAGAAGGAAAACAAATTGCCGGATATAGAAAACAATTAGATAAAATAGGATTTTCGTTTGACTGGAGTCGTGAAGTGCGTACTTCGAGTCCTGATTACTATAAACATACACAATGGATTTTTATCCAGTTGTTTAATTCATGGTATTGCAAAAAACAAGGTAAGGCATTTGATATTTCAGAGCTTGTAAAAGTTTTTGAAGAGGAGGGTAATGTTTTGGTTGAGGCAGTTTGCGATGATAATGTTGCAATTTTTACAGCAACAGAATGGAATTCGTATTCTGATGATCAGAAAGAAAAAATCTTGTTGCAATACAGAATGACTTATTTAGCTGAAACCGAAGTAAACTGGTGTCCTGGTTTAGGAACTGTTTTAGCAAATGATGAAATTATAAACGGAGTTTCGGAACGTGGGGGATATCCTGTTATTCGTAAAAAAATGACACAATGGAGCATGCGAATTTCGGCTTATGCAGAACGTTTGTTGCAAGGTTTAAATGATATTGACTGGAGTGAATCTATCAAAGAATCACAAAGAAACTGGATAGGGAAATCTGTAGGTGCGATGGTTTCGTTCCATGTAAAAAATCATGACGAAGTTATTGATGTATTCACTACAAGACCTGATACAATTTTCGGGGTTACTTTTATGACTTTGGCGCCAGAACATCCTTTAGTTTCTAAAATAGTTACTGAAGAACAAAGAGGAGAAATTGAGGCTTATATCGAAAAAACAGCTAAACGTTCAGAGCGTGAGCGTATGGCCGATGTAAAAACAATTTCAGGTGTATTTACAGGAGCTTATGCAGAGCATCCTTTTACAAAAGAAGCAATTCCGGTTTGGATAGGAGATTATGTATTGGCAGGTTACGGAACTGGTGCTGTAATGGCGGTTCCTTGTGGAGACGAAAGAGATTATGCTTTTGCTAATTTCTTTAAAGGTCAAAACGGTATGCAGGAAATCAAGAATATCTTTGCGAATGTTGATATCTCTAAAGAGGCTTACGGTTCTAAAGACAATGTTGAAATTGCCAATTCTGATTTCTTAAACGGATTAAATTATAAAGCAGCAACTCAAAAAGCAATTGCTGAATTAGAAAAAATAGGACAAGGAACAGGAAAAACAAATTACCGTTTGCGTGATGCTGTTTTCTCTCGTCAGCGTTATTGGGGAGAACCTTTCCCGGTGTATTATGTAAATGGTTTACCAAAGATGATCGATACGCAGCATTTGCCAATTATCTTGCCGGAAGTAGAAAAATATTTGCCAACCGAAGATGGTTTGCCTCCGTTAGGAAATGCAGCTGTTTGGGCTTGGGATACTAAAAATAATAAAGTTGTCAATACAGATTTAGTAGATCATGCAACGATTTTTCCATTAGAATTGAATACTATGCCAGGTTGGGCGGGAAGTTCATGGTATTGGATGCGTTATATGGATGCTCATAACGAAACTGAATTTGCCAGCAAAGAAGCATTGGCATATTGGGAAAGTGTAGATTTATATATTGGAGGAAGCGAGCATGCAACCGGACATTTACTATATTCTCGTTTCTGGAACAAATTCTTAAAAGACAAAGGTTTTGCTCCAACCGAAGAACCATTCAAAAAACTGATCAATCAGGGAATGATTTTAGGAACCACTGCATATGTTTACAGATTGGAAGGAACAAATACTTTTGTGTCTAAAAATAAAATTACAGATCAAAATGTTCAGCCAATTCGTGTCGACGTGAATTTCGTAAATTCTTCTGATGAATTAAATATCGAAAAGTTCAAAAATTGGAGAGAGGATTTTAAAACTGCCGAATTTATTTTTGATGAAAACGGAAAATACATTGTTGGTCGTGAAGTCGAAAAAATGTCGAAATCATATTATAATGTAGTGACTCCGGATGATATTTGTAATGAATATGGTGCTGATACATTGCGTTTGTACGAAATGTTTTTAGGTCCTTTAGAGCAAGCTAAACCGTGGAATACTGCCGGAATCTCAGGAGTTTTTGGTTTCCTGAAAAAATTATGGAAATTGTATTTTGATGAGCATAATGGTTTGGTTGTAAATAACGACGAACCAACAAAAGACAATTTAAAATCGTTGCATAAAACGATCAAAAAAGTAGCAGAAGATATTGAGAGTTTCTCTTTTAATACTTCAGTTTCTCAGTTTATGATTTGTGTGAACGAATTGTCGACACAAAATTGTCATTCAAGAGCAATCTTAGAACCGTTAGCGATTTTAGTTTCGCCTTATGCGCCACATATTGCTGAGGAATTATGGTCGCAATTGGGTCATACAACTTCAATTTCTGAAGTTGCTTTTCCTGTTTTTGAAGCAAAATATTTAGTGGAGACAAACAAAGAATATCCGGTTTCTTTTAACGGAAAAATGCGTTTCACAATCGAATTGCCTTTGGATTTAACCAAAGAACAAATCGAAGAAATCATCATGAAAGACGAAAGAACATTGAAACAGCTAGATGGTAAAACACCAAATAAAGTAATTATTGTTCCGGGGAAAATTATTAATTTGGTTGGTTAACTAAAATAAATTCCATCCCGATAGCTATCGGGATTAAAATTCCAAATTCCAACTTTGTTGGGGTTTGGGATTTTTTTTTGCGTCTATTTTGTCATCATGAGGAACGAAGGATCACATAAGAAATTCAACAAGTAAAATCGAAAGTCTTTGTTGAGCTAAGCGTGCAATCCTTCGTTATTCAGGAAGATAATATTGTGAAACTTCGTTGGCTTTTTTGCCGCAAATTACCCGAAGTTAACACAAATAAGATTCGTGTTAATTTGTAGTGATAATTAGATGTAAAAAAAGCTTCGTAATCACGAAGCTTTCCTTTTTTTTATTCTTATTGAGTATTATTTCACAAATACAAAAGAACCCGGAGCTGCTACAATAATCCCGTCGCTTGTTGCCTTTGCAGTTGTTTCTTTTTCTACTTTTCCGCCAACAATGATTTTTACAGTTATTGTTTGGTCAACAACACCGCCAAAACCACTTACTGTTATTCCCGCTCCATAAGTGTCTGCGCCAGCTGTAAATTCCTTAGTCCATGGTAATGAATTGATATCAGCGTTTTGTCCGCCATTACCAGATTCGGTATAAACTGTACTAAGTTTTCCGGTATAATTTCCGGTTACTTCATATTTAATGTCTCTTGAGCCTGATCCTGAATTGTTATCGTTATCGCTGCTGCAAGAAGCTACTGTAAAAGCAAGAGTCAGTACAATCGCTAAAGTTTTTAAAATAGATTTCATAATTTTTTTTAATATTAATAATAGTGTCTAACAAAATTAGATGCTTGAAAATGAAAGGGCAATACCTGATAAAGTGTATTTTGTATTACCTGATATCAGGTAAAAAGAGGTGGTTTTTTTTGGAATATTTTAAATTTTAATAAATTTGAGAAAATACCACTTTATGAAGAAAATTTACCTCTTTCTGATTTTTCTACTTTTTTCTGCCACTTCATATTCACAAGTGATCCTTTCGTTAGATGATGATAGAACTTATATAGATAGTATTGCTGCGATTACTAAAAATGCTCATTCTGATAGTGTAAAAAGTATTTATAGCTTTAAATTGTCAAAATTGTATTTGATGATACAGGATGTTCAGAAATCAAAAGAATATTTACAGCAAGGGAATAGGTTAAAAACTAAATTTCCTTTTTTAAATGATGTAGCAATTTTCTATAATTCATATAGTTTTTTAGAAAAAGGTGATGTTGACGGATTCGAGAATGCTTTGCTTGAAGTAAATAATAAACTAAAGAAATACACTAATACCGAAGCTTACAAAATACGTGCTGTTGCGCTTCAAAATTACGGTGTCATGCAGCAAAGAAAGAATAATGAAAAAGGCTATATGAAAATATTAGTTCATGAAGCAATTCCTGCTGCTAAAAAAAGTGGTGATTCTGAGTTAATAAGTGGTTTGTACAAAGCGGTTGCTATAATTTTTATGAATAATAACGATCGCGAAAAAGCAAGTGAATATTTGCGTGATGCTCAATATTATATCGAAGTTACTACTAAAAAGTCACCCACTCTTATTGAGTCTAAGATGGAAACGTACATTATTAATGCTGAAAATTTAGTAGAGTTAAAAAGATTCTATGATGCGAAAAAGGTTCTGGATAAAGCATATGATAAATTACAAAATCATCCGGAGTCGAATTTAAATGATTCTTATTTTTATTCTGAAGGTTTGTATTATGGAAAACAAAATAAAAACGATAAAGCTTTAGAGAGTTTTGAAAAAGGTATAAAGTCAGCAGTAAAGCATCAGAATCAAATTGCTTTAAACAGATTGAAATTTGCGGAATACGAAGTGCTTTTTAAATTAAAAAACTTTGATAAAGCCAAAGCTAATCTGGAATATCTTCTTGAGAAAACTCCTTTTATTGTAGATCAAAAAAATTATTATAATGAGTTGTCGAAAGTTTATAATGCAACTAAAAATTATGATAAAGCTTATTTTTATTCTCATAAATACAATGTAATCAATGACAGTTTAAATGATACGAAATTTAAAAGTGAAATTGTAGAACTCGAAGCAAAGTATAAAAAGGCTGAAAATGAAAAAAAAATAACACTGCTACAATCACAAAACGAAAAAACAGCACTGCTGGTCAATAATAATCGGTTGAATTCTATTCTTTTTGCGGTGTTATCGGTACTCTTGTTTCTTATTGTTTTGTTTTTATGGATATTAAATAAAAATCAGAAAAAACTAAGTATTCAGAAAGAAATTAATCATGAGCAGGAATTGAGTGCACTGGAGAACCAGCAAAAATTATCGGTTTCTAATGCTCTGATTGAAGGAGAAGAGGTGGAAAGGAAAAGAATCGCCAGAGATTTACATGACGGACTTGGGAGTATGCTTTCCGGTTTAAAAATTCATTTAAAACTCGCGGAGAAAGAAAATGCGCTCAGTCCTGCGGAAATTAATACTTTGTTGGATAATTCGATTAAGGAATTGAGAAATATTTCGCAAAATTTAATGCCGGAGAGTTTGTTGAAATTAAGTTTAGAACATGCATTGAGAGATTTGTGTATGGCAAATTCAAATGCAAAAACAGAAATTGAATTTCAATATTTGGTGCAAAAACCAAATTTACCCAAAAATTATGAAATTGTGATTTATAGAATTATTCAGGAATTATTGATTAATGCTTTGAAATATGCCGATGCATCACAAATTTTAGTTTCTTGTTCTCAAAATAAAGATACTTTTTTTATTACAGTTGAAGATAATGGAATTGGGTTTGATGTTTTTGTAAAAAGTAACGGAATGGGTTTAAGAAATATTAAGAACCGTGTTGAGATTCTTAAAGGAAAATTAGAAATAGAAAGTGTTCTGCATAAAGGAACGTCTACATACATTGAATTAAAAGTAAAAAATGAAACATTAAATGGATAAGGTATATAAAACAGTAATTGTAGATGATCACCCAATTGTGATTTCAGGAATTTCAGGATTATTGTCGGATCTGGAGACAGTTGAAATTGTCGGTAAATTAGAATCCGGGGTTAAACTAGTTGATTATATCGAGGAGAATCAGGTTGACTTGATTTTGATGGATATCTTTTTACCTGTGATAAATGGGGTTGATCTTTGCAAAACAGTTAAGCAGAAATATCCCCGAATAATTATTATCGGAATGAGTAGTCAGTCTGAACGGAGTCTGGTGATGCAATTTATTCAAAATGGCGGAAATGGATATGTTCTAAAGAGCGCTTCGTTTGATGAGTTTAAAAGATGTATTAATAAAGCCATTGAGGGGGAAATTGTATTTAGCGATGAAGTCAAAACTATCATTAGCCAGCCCTCATCTGATGGTTTAGATCATATCCCAAGTCTTAGCAGGAGAGAAAAAGATATTACTTTATTACTGTCAAAAGGTAAATCGACCCAGGAAATAGCCGATGAATTGTTTTTGAGTTTTCTAACTGTTCAAACACACAGGCGCAACATCCTGCAAAAGTATAAAACCAAAAATGTAGCTGAATTGATGGCTTTTCTATTGAAGAACAATCTGTTAAGTTGAGAAGAAGGGTGTGCCAAAATGACATTTTTTGAAATTGGTTCAGAATTTGCAATTTGTTTTGTAACTTTAATAATCAATCAAATTAAAATAAAAATATGGGAAGTGGATATTTAATTCTGGCCGGAGCAATTATGCTTTTCAGCTGGATGGTGAGTTCAAAGCTCAAAAGTAAATTTGAATTATACTCGAGAATACAATTAAGAAACGGAATGAGTGGTGCTGAAATCGCTAAGAAAATGTTGGCTGATAACGGGATTACTGATGTTCGTGTTATCTCGACTCCGGGGCAGCTAACAGATCATTATAACCCTACAGATAAAACAGTCAATTTAAGCGAAGCAGTTTATAATCATCGTAATGCGGCAGCGGCAGCTGTTGCAGCGCACGAATGTGGTCATGCTGTGCAGCACGCGATAGGATATGAATGGCTGACAATGCGTTCTAAATTAGTGCCAATCGTAGATATTGCATCAAATTATATGCAATGGATTTTATTGGCAGGGATTCTTATGATTAGAGTTTTTCCGGGTTTGTTACTAATAGGAATTATCATTTTTGCAGTGACGACATTATTCTCGATAGTGACTTTGCCTGTAGAATATGATGCGAGTAACAGAGCGCTGGCCTGGTTAGAGAACAAACATATGCTGACACAAGAAGAGCAGGCAGGAGCAAAAGATGCGCTAAAATGGGCAGCAAGAACCTATTTGGTAGCTGCTATAGGATCGATTGCAACGTTGTTGTACTATATCTCGATTTATTCAGGAAGCAGAAGGAATTAATTTTTTAATTAGATAATTTATAAGCAAACCCGACAGGTTGAAAAACCTGTTGGGTTTATTGTTGTGTGCCCAGCATGGGCGGTAACTCTAGGGTGTAAGTCCCGAACACGCCTTTACAGTGGGAAGTGTTAGCTGAATGCAAGGGTGTCCATTGCGTTAGTGGAATCTGAAGGAAGCAGTAGGCAAACTCTTGACCTGACGAACAGAAACTATATAAAAGGCCAAAGATGTTGGATAAGGTTGCAACACAAACT
>NZ_JBNNFM010000058.1:0-13360 GCF_050267765.1 Flavobacterium sp. NPDC079362
GCTATGGAAGTGAGGAAAATTATCAACTCCTTGAAGACAAAGAAATTGATTTTTTTGTTCCCTACAACATGTACCGTATCGAAGAGACCCGTAAGTATAAAAACAATTTATTCCACGCACAAAACCTGTTTTATTTCTCATTTAAACTAAATTTAGAATTTATTGAATCCATCAAAAAAACCTCAACTTAAAAAACAATCCAGATAGTTATTCAGACTATTTTTTTTTGAAAGTAAACACATGTGCCAATGTTAGGAAAAAGGTATTTCCCTGAAATCTGTTTATCGCATTGACCTCTGCAATCCAACGGAATCCTGCAGATGTACTGCAGCCAATATGATAATAATTGATCTCAGCTCCTATTCCTCCTACACGATCTTTGTCTGTTTCGATTGTACCAAACACCGGAACCGGTATTTGATCATTGGTTACTTTGTATTGCAGATAATAAATTAAACCTGCATTGATTATCGATTTTGGAGCCGGATTTGTACCATCCATTACATAAAATGTTTTACCTAAACCTCCTTCAATACTTAAAAGATCTCCGGTTTTGATATCTGTACCTTTCTTTTTTCCGTTTATTTCGTAAGAAGCTAAAGCTGAAAAGTGAACTGTTTTTTTGTCATTAAAAAATAAGGTTGTTCCTGTTGAAAACTCATTCATAAACATTCCTAAACCGCTATTGTCAGAAGCTCCCATATCGAATTTTCCTGTTGGTAAATACATCTGATAGCTAAAAACAAAATCAGCTCTTTTATTGCGCCAGCCTAATTGAACGGGTACAATATAAGTATCCGTCAAGGCAAAAGGGCTTTTTGAGTCTACCGTATTCCCCTGAATTCTATTAGATGCAAAGGCAAGCAAAACCGATGCTCCGTAATTGGCTCCCAGAATTCTGAAATCACTTACATAACTGGCGCCTACTCCTGTAATAAACATATTAAGATCCGGGTTGGCGATCGATTTATCACCATTGGCATTTCGTAAAGATGATGCTGCATAAAAATAACCGGGAACGTAAACACTCAATGTGTTTTCTGGTGTTTGGGTTCCTGATTGTAATCCCATGGCACCAAGAATATGACCGCCTTTGAGTTGTGCGTAACTAAAAAAAGAAAACAACAAAAAGGTTATAAGATATACTGTTGTTGCGGATTGCTTATGGGTATAAAAATTTGTTTTCATAGTTGCTATTTTAAAAATTAAGGAGACCCCACAACTTCTTTTACAAACTATTCTTTGTTTCGTTTGATGCTTGTTTAAAATAATAAGCATTGGTTTTCTCCGGATTGATTCTAATTACTTTAAAATATTCAGAGGGAGATTTTCCGGTATGTTTTATAAACGCCCTAAAACAGGTTGTTCTGGATTTAAAACCTGATCCCCAGGCCATTCCTTCAAGTGATAGATCTTTCCATTCAGGATCATTGATTTTTTCTTTAAAGTATTCTATTCTTTTTATATTGACATAATCCTGAAAATGAAGATTAAATTCTGAATTAATTAAATTGGAGATGTGATGAACTGATATTCCGGTTTCATCAGCTATATCGCGAATTACTAAATCTTTTTTAAGAAAAAGTTCTTTTGACATAAAGATGCTTTCTAGTTTAGTAAGGTATAGTGATTTTTTTTCGGGAGTTAATTCTTTGACAAGCGGTAAGGTTGCTTTACTTTCTTTTGTTTTTATTATTAATGATTTTTTAGAAAACTCAATAGTATCATTGGTATCATAAAAAATCTGCGGTTTAAAATAAAGCCAGCCAACTGTAAAAACCAAAACTAATGATATTAGAATATAACTGGAGAAATCGATTCTCTCAACTTTGGTAATTAAAAATAATGTACAAAAAGTGCTGAGAACAAAAACAAAATCATCAGGTTATATACTCTGATCCAACTCAGAATTTTTACTCTGCTAAAATGATTTTCTTTAAATTTTTTTAAATCATAATTCAAAATCATCATCGTTTGACAAAAAGCATATACGAGCCAGACTGTCAAACTTAACATCGAAAATGGGTTATTTACTTTAGCAGCAATATAATGAACGATCTGAAGATCGATATAACTTTCAACCCATACAAAAAGCGTTAAGCTAAAATAGATCAGAAACGGTAAAAAATGCAGCCAATCGTATTTTCTAAACAATTTGTTAGAAAACAAAATACTTCTTACATATAAAAAGGCACAAGGAGCAACTAAAAATATAAACGATTTTGCATCATAAATAAATCAGGAAAATCTTTTAACTCATTTGCTGATAAGTAAAAATTATATACGCTAACCACCGCAAGACTGAACAAAAACAGTCCTAAAAAAAAACTTTTTGAGTAATTTTTTTTTGAAAAAAGAACCATAAAGGATGTCGCAAAACCAACTATTGTAGCTATAAAAAAGAAAAGCGAAAGTATTATATCGATCATAAGTTTTAAGCTTGATTTGTTGTAGTTTATTCCTTTTTCTTTCAGAATAAATTCAAAGAAGAAAGTTCTATAATGGCTATACGCTGTACTTATAGAAATAAGTACAGCTAAATTATAATACCATTATTTATAAGCTATTTTTTTGCCAATCCGGGAGGAAAACCTGCCAGAATTTTTTTGATAGAGCTGGTAACAAACTCTTCAGGATCGCTGGGCTTGCTGTCAATTTGAGCATTACCGATTCCTTGCCAAATCAGTTTTTGAGTTTTTGAAGAGACAATGTCAATTATCAGTGAACCATCAACATAATCGTAGGAGTTAAATGTTGTGTTTGCATTGCCCATCATGCCGCCCCCGCCCCAATAGCCGTAAGGACGGTACATTCCGCCATAACCATAAAAATCAGTATTTGCAGATACCGATGTTTTGTTTTTTAAGATTGTTACTGCGTTTACTTTTAAATCAGGATTATTGGTTGTTTCTATAAAACCTTTGCTGATCAGCTCAGAACGGATTGCTTTTGTAATACGATCAACATTTAACTGATTGATCTGACCTTCCTGCGCTTTTAAATCATAAAACGCAAAAGTTTTGTATTCGCTAAAATTAGCCGAATGGTCATAATCACTTGTAACTTTTACAGTTGGAGAGCAGCTGTAAATTAAACCCAAAAATAATATTGGGATTATACGAAGATTCTTTCTTTTAATATTCATCTTATGGTATTTAAATTAATGATTAACTTGAAATTCTTAAAATCTTGCTTAAATCTTGAATATACTGGAAGTCATGTTAAATATTTATTTATATTTCTACAAACATCTACTAAACAATACCTTAGCTTACACTCAAAGATAAATTATTTTATTTAATTGACATCATGCAGTCAGTAAAATTCTTACTTATTTACTCAGAGCAATTATTCGCATTAGAATTTATTACTCTGAGTATTTTTAAGCTCTATTTTCCTTGTACAACAACATAACTGTCTTGTCCGTCTTTTGAAATAGGTTGATAATACACATTGTTATATATCAGATATTTTTGACCGTCGATGGTTTTCTCTTCGGCTCCTTCCGGAATATGTGTGACAACTGCTCCAACAGGCGCGTTTACTACTTTGTACTTACTTGATGCTTTAGAATAATAAGTTCCGCCGTAATAGTAATAATCTGTTCCGGAAACATTGATTACGGCATACCCTTTTGGCAACTCCGAAATTGTTGCTCCAAGGGGTGCCGGTACAACTTTATATCCGTCAGATTGTTTTACATAGTAAACTCCGTCATCATAATTATAATTTGTATTTTCTACTGATATTACTATAGCTGCCGTCGTTAATGTTGTCAAAAAGAATCCTACAGGATACCATGTTGGTCCCCAAACATAGGGTACAAAAGGATGATAAGCATAAGGAAAAGGTACCGGATAAGGATGAAATGGTACCGGATATGGCCTAGGATAAGGATGTGGGTACGGATGCGGCGGCGGTAACGGTCTTGGCGGAATTGGCCTTGGTCCCGGGCGCGGTGGTGGCATTGGGCGTGGCATTGGCATTGGTCGCGGCATAGGTCTTGGCGGTGCAAAATGACCAAATCGCTGTGCACTCGAATCTTCCGGAATCATAAGAAGTAATGCAAAAAATGCAGTAATTATGATTGAGATTTTACTTTTGGGTTGATATGATTTCATAACTATGAGGTTTTATATAATTATTTCGTGTTTTCTCTAGGTGCTAACTTTACTTTTGTAGCTTTTGGAGGCGTCGTAAATTCAAACATAGAGTCCGGATAATCAGTATTTATAGTCCAGTCTTTATACAGTGCTTCGTATTGCGGTTTATCTTTATCAGACGTATAAATGATTACTAATTTTACCGGCAGAAACAAATCATCGCTTTCTATCCAGAACTGAAAACTTTTTGTTTTATCACTTCCTGCTATATGAAAGCACTCACGCCCATCGACTATCGTTTTTCCTAAGAAAATCAAATCACCTTGTTCTGACAGTAAATCCTGTAAAAATGTGGGATAGAAAAAATCTGCCCCGGGAAATTCAATCCCGAATTTTTTACTGACCTCGTCGATAGTTTCAATAACAGATGCGGGAGCTGTCGTAAAACCGTACGTATTATTATCGAACGAATAATAATTTAGTTTTTTACCGTTGTACCATAAACCACGATTTCCTTTATCTCCTGATGAAGTAACTTTCATTTTATCAGGAAACTTAATTGTGACTTTATCATTTATCGAATGTTTGATAAGCCCTAAACTTTCGTTTGGAACATCATAAGTTGTAATCGCTGTAAAACTACAAGACTTTATGTCCTGCAACGTTTCGCCAGCTCGATGTAAGAGAAAAACAGCCGTAGAATCGATACGCTGTGTTTGGCCTTTTGTTGTGATTGTCATTATCACAAAGCCCATCAAAAACAAAAACTTTTTACTCATAGATTCTATTTTTATTAATTAATTGAAAGTTTAGGCTTCTGCCGAGATTGGCAATCTTCCCTCTTTTATTGCTTCTAACATTTTGTTATAATCTGAATCGTTTTGATTGGCATATGAAATAGAAAATTTTGCAATTGCATTCGCAAATTCATTGTTTTTCCCAATGTAGCCTGATAATACAGATGGATCTCCTGTGCGGGCGTGTGCTCTTGCGAGTGCCCAACCGCAGGCTTTTGCATAATCACTCATATTTTTAGATTTCATAATTTCAAGCACCGGCTTTACTTTAGCATCACGAAGCTGACGCATATAAAAAAACTTATTGTTGTCGTCATTTGTCCATCCTAAAAACATATCCGAAGCAGATTGCATCAGTTTTTGTCCCATAACGATTCGCTCACCCTGATGTGTGCATTTACTTTTAGCTTTTACATTGGCTTCTAACACGCTTTTTCTGGCTTCTTTAAATTGTAAAAAAATAGGTTCTCCCGTAGCCGACATTAATAAGCTAATACCACAAAGTGTTCCCACACTTCCTACTCCTACTACTTTTATGGCCAGATCATGCAAAGAATATCTGCTTAACAACACTTTCTTTTCATCAGATAATGTTTCTAAATATCTGTTATGTATGGTTTCAGCTTCCTTTAAAATTCGTTTTCCCTCTTCTCCTGTTGGATAAATTAACGGTGGATCGTCTTTTATTCGGGCTCGGGAACCTTCCTGATAAGTCATTTTTGCAAATTCTTTTTCGTGAGCTGTATATTCTCCTGCTTTTTTGATTCGCTTTTGCTGAAATGATTTTATATCCTCATCTCCACCTCTATCAATAAGTTCAGCAAGATCAATGTCAGCATACCATATTTGAAGCGCTGATAATTTGCTGTATTCCAACATATGCCTTTTGTAACTATCCGCAACATTCCAGGCAAATTCTTTGCATGTTTTGTTTGAGAATTTCTTCCATCGTCCGGCAATTACAAAACTGGCGGCTAGTCTTTTTAAATCCCATTCCCACGGTCCGGGAAACGTTTCATCAAAATCGTTAATATCAAAAACCAGTTTACGTTCCGGGGTTGCAAATCCTCCAAAATTCATTAAATGACAATCCCCGAAAAGCTGAAGATCAATTCCTGTATTTGGTGTTTGTGCCAAATCAGCTGCCATAATTGCGGCAGATCCTCTAAAAAATGCGAATGGAGATTCCATCATTCGACGGTATCGAATTGGTAATAAACTTTCAATTCTGCCAATACTTGTTTCAATTAGAATTGCTATTGGGTCTTCCCTATTTTCGCTTGGGTTCCATTCGTGATGGGCTGAACGGGGCGTAACTTTTCTAACGGCAACACCTTTATCAAAACGTTTTGCCTTTGATGCTGCAGGATCAAATCTGTTTCCGTTGTTTTCTGTGAATTCATCAGTCATAACTTCTATATTTTATTTTCGTTTAAAAGGCAAATCAGTTGTCAGCGTAATTCTAATCGTATGATTCATTCTGCTAAGCCCACTTTCAGTATCGAGAGATTTAAAAAAGATCTGATTCATATATCCTAATTCCATTCTAATTTCCCTGCGTTTATCAAGACTATATGCGGTTCCTAAATACAACCTGTTTTGATCCAGATAATTTTCATTTCCGCTGGCGGCATTGGTTCTTATATGAACTTCATCATAAATTACTGCCGCCCATCTCTGTTTAAACCACAGTTGATAACGAACCTGATATCGAAACGTATTTTCGAATTTGTAATAATCAAAATGATCACTTGTACTATTAGGATCGTCCTTTCGTCCTAACCGGCATTGCTCCATCCTAAAACGTTGCGACCATACTTCATTTCCTTCTTTCCTGACAATACGCCATATAAATTGCTCGTATATCCTGTAATCCGGATTGTTATAGAGCAATGAAACCTCGTCGTATGGCAAATCCCACTGGTAAGCGACTCCTGCTCCTAACCGGTTTCCGTTTTTCAGATAATAGTTCGCACCCACTCTGTAAAAAGAACCCTGAAGTTCAGACACAAATTGATTTCCTTTTGAATATCCCTCAAGCAACAAACCCCATCGTCCGTCTTCTTTAAAAGGAAGATACATTTCATAACCTACCCAGGCCGCAACATTCTGCTCCATTTTTTGGGCATTTGTTTTTACGCTGCAAAAAAGTGTCAGAACAATTAAAACAAACAGATTTTTAGAAATGTGTATGCAATTCATAAATTTTTATTTCACTTCTTTAATATCATCCATTTTCCAGCTTTTATCAAAATAAGCTACTGTAGGTCCGTAGAATCGCATGTATCTGTGCTTTTTTAAGAATTTTCTGTTTCAAAAATGAAAATTATACAAAATTAGCCTTGAATATATTATTTATCATTCTCAATAATCATAAAAAAGACCTTTGAAATTTATCAAAAGCCTTAGATGTTTTATTAAAAAGAGAAAGTCCAAACCAAAAAAAAGCCATTCGACGTATCGAATGGCTTTTAAATATTTTAAATCTAAATGATTATTCTATTTCAGAAACTCTCATGGTGTTTACCATTCCTTTATCTTTAATTGGCATAGCTGCAAGGTTGATCAAATAATCACCTTTTACAGCATAACCTTTTTCAACAGCAATTTTATTTACATCTGTAACAGTATCATCTGTACTTTCGTCTTTATCATAGAAATATGACTTAACTCCCCATAATAAATTCAATTGTGTTAAGATTCTTCTGTTTGAAGTAAACACTAAAATATGTGCTGACGGTCTCCAGGCTGAAACCTGAAAAGCAGTATAACCACTATTTGTCAAAGTACAAATTGCTTTTGCTTTGATTTCATTTGCTAATAAAGCTGCCTGATGACAAACTGTTTTAGTAACAAATCGTTTTGTTTTAATCTGTGGTGTATTTTGTGGAACCTGAATTAGTGGGGAATCCTCTACAGCTTCACAAATTTGAGTCATTCTTTGAATAACTTGTACAGGATAATTTCCTGTGGCAGTTTCTCCAGACAACATTACAGCATCAGCTCCATCCATTACAGAGTTTGCAACGTCATTTACTTCAGCTCTTGTTGGAGTTAAACTTGTAATCATTGTTTCCATCATTTGAGTAGCAACGATAACAGGAATTCTTGCAATTTTCGCTCTGCGAATCAAATCTTTTTGAACTAATGGTACTTCGTGTGCAGGAAGTTCAACTCCTAAATCTCCACGTGCCACCATTAAAGCGTCGCAATATGCTACAATTTTATCCATGTTCTCTAGAGCTTCCGGCATTTCAATTTTAGCAACAATCGGAATTTTATATTCTGAATGTTTAGCGATCAATTCTTGCAAATCTTGTAAATCGCGAGGTGTTTTTACAAACGAAAGTGCGATCCAGTCTACTTTTTGCTCTATAGCAAAAATAGCATCTGCAATATCTTTTTCAGTCAAAGCCGGCAAAGAAATTTTAGTGTTTGGAAGATTAACTCCTTTTTTAGATTTTAATTCTCCACCCTGAATAACTCTAGCAACAACTTCTGTTTTTTTATCTGTCGAAACAATTTCAAAAATAAGTTTTCCATCGTCAAGCAAAATACGCTCACCAGCATTTACATCATTTGGAAAATTCTGATATTTCATGAACACTTTTTGAGCTGTTCCTATAATATCTTCCGCTGTTGTAAAAGTGATTAAATCACCATCATTAACAACTGTTCCTTCCTCCATTACACCAACTCTAAGTTTTGGTCCCTGTAAATCTCCAAGGATTGCAGTTGTGTAACCAAACTCTTCGTTTAGGCCTCTGATAATATTAATTTTCTCTTTTACTCCTTCGTAATCAGCATGCGAAAAATTAACTCTAAACACATTAACCCCTGCATCGATCATATCTTTGATGATCTCTCTCGTACCACATGCAGGACCAAGTGTAGCGACAATTTTGGTTTTTTTGTTTGTTAACATTTTTTTTAAAAAATTAGATTGTTTTTTGATTTTATTTTATCAGTATCCACAGCATAAATAGCCGCAATACTTTCTATTGTATTTAACTGTTGTTGAATTTCTGAAAAATCGAGAGCCTCTTCGCTATTCTCTATTTTCAGGAAAAAATCTACCTTTTTGAATTCAGGAAGTAAATGAATTGTTGTTGAAACCTCACTTGTCTCATTGGAAAACAAATCTTGAGAATCATTTTTACTCACTGAAATGATCTCATTCTTATTCTGAATCAAATTCCATGAAACTGCTTTTTCGGCATCATAATAATAGAATCGGGAAAAATTCGCCTCGCCTTCCTTAGTTTGAGCATGGATCTCGTTTTTGCTCTTACTTAAGTTTATCGGAAGGTTTTTATTGATAAAATAGGCCAATCTATAATCTTCTAATGAAGTGTGGATCGCCATTAAATAATAATCAATTTCGTCAAATTCGTCTAAATCCAATCTATGAATAGCCATGTCATGAAAAATCAAGGTGTAAATATACTATTTCTAACGGAGCTTAAATAGTTAAGATGGGGTTGTTTTTATTAATTTATAAACGAAAACGTTATAGCATAAGTATAATTACAGCAAACTTGTAGCTATTTCTTGTCTATTTTTTCCTGAAATGCAAAATATGCTCTTTGTGAAGCTTTCTCTTCTGCCTTCTTTTTTGAAGTTGCTCGCGCTCTTGCGATTACTTTATCGTCTATACTTAATTTAACGCCAAATAAGCGTTGGCCGTCAATACCGTTATCTTCAAAAATATCATAATGAAAAACTCTTTTCTCTTTCTGACACCATTCAATAACCAAACTTTTATAACTAATTACTTTTCCCTCAAGTCGTGCAATATCAACATAAGGAGCAACAACTCTTTTTTGAATAAACTTTTCGCAAAACGCATATCCTTTATCCAGATAGATTGCACCTACCAGAGATTCGAAGATATTGCCATGAATATTTTCTCCAAAATGCTGAATAGGCACCTTGCTTTCTACAAACCGAACTAAGTTTAAATCTTTGCCTAATTCATTCAAGTGCTCACGACTCACAATTTTTGACCTCATTTTAGTCAAATAACCTTCGTCGCCATTTGGTGCTTTGTTAAATAAGTGCGCTGCAATTACAGCACTTAACATAGCATCTCCTAAAAATTCAAGTCGTTCATAATTTATTGGATGTCCTGATTCGTCTAATTTATTTGAAGATCTGTGCGTAAAAGCTTTCTTATAAAAATCGATCTTAGCAGGCTCAAAACCAAGTATTTTCTGAATAGTGTCAAAAAAAATCCCGTCTTCTAGAGAACGGGATTTAGAAAATATTTTTTTGATAATATTCATATACAGAAATTAGTCAACTAATTTTTTAAACAATACACATGCATTGTGTCCACCAAAACCAAAAGTGTTACTCATAGCAACATTTACTTCTCTTTTTTGAGGTTTGTTTAAGGTAAGATTCAATGACGGATCAATCTTTTCATCAACTACAGTATGATTGATAGTTGGAGGAATAATACCATGTTGCATTGCCAGAATCGAAGCAATTGCTTCAATAGCTCCGGCAGCACCAAGTAAATGTCCTGTCATTGATTTCGTAGAGTTGATATTGATATTTTTTGCATGATCACCAAAAACAGCGCTAATTGCTTTCAATTCGGCAACATCTCCTAACGGAGTAGAAGTCCCGTGAGTATTGATATGATCAATATCTTCCGGTTTCATTCCAGCATCTCTTAATGTATTTTTCATTACTGCAATAACTCCAATTCCTTCCGGATGTGGTGCAGTCAAGTGATAAGCATCAGATGACATTCCGCCTCCGCCAACTTCGCAATAAATTTTTGCGCCTCTGGCTTTAGCATGTTCGTATTCTTCAAGAACCAAAGCTCCTGCTCCTTCTCCTAAAACGAAACCATCTCTGGTAGCGTCAAAAGGTCTTGAAGCCGTTTCCGGACTGTCGTTTCTCGTTGATAAAGCGTGCATAGAATTAAAACCTCCCATACCTGCAATAGTAATTGCAGCCTCTGAACCACCTGATACAATAACATCACACATTCCTAAACGAATGTAGTTGAAAGCATCGATCAATGCATTTGCAGAAGATGCACATGCAGAAACAGTAGTATAATTGGGTCCCATATAACCATTACGCATCGAAATGTGTGCTGGCGCAATATCGGCAATCATTTTAGGAATAAAAAACGGATTGAATTTTGGCGTTCCGTCTCCTTTAGCATAATACATTACTTCTTCCTGAAAAGTTTCTAAACCCCCAATACCAGCTCCCCAAATAACACCAACTCTTGTTTTGTCTATATTATCATTAGTAAGTCCGGCATCTTTAATAGCTTCATCGCTTGCAGCAACGGCATATTGAGCAAATTTATCTAATCTTCGAGATTCCTTGCGATCCATGTAATCTTCAATATTGAAGTTTTTTACTTCACAGGCAAATTTCGTTTTATGCTTCTCTGTATCATAATACGTGATAGGAGCGGCTCCGCTTACCCCATTCACAAGTGCCTCCCAATAATCCTGGATATTATTCCCGATAGGAGTAAGAGCACCTAATCCTGTTACAACAACTCGCTTTAACGTCATAAAATATGTATTTTGTACTTTAAACAAATAAAACCCACGCTTTCTTAACTGTATTGTTTACTTAAGAGCCATGGGCATTACAATATAAATATATCTTTTTGATTGAAAAACCAATCGAAATTTAATTTTAAAAAAATAATAACACCCGATTTTCTTAAAATTCCAATTTTCTAAAAAACAAATCCCAATTTTGGAATTTGGGTATTCAAAGTTGGAATTTTAAGAAAATTCGGGTGCAGTATTATTATTTTTTAGCTTCTTCGATATAAGAAATAGCTTGACCAACAGTAGCAATGTTTTCTGCTTGATCGTCTGGAATTTGAATATCAAATTCTTTTTCGAATTCCATAATAAGCTCAACAGTGTCTAATGAGTCAGCTCCTAAATCATTAGTGAAGCTTGCTTCTGTTACAACTTCGTTTTCGTCAACACCTAATTTGTCTACGATAATCGCTTTTACTCTTGATGCAATGTCTGACATAATCTTTAATTTTAGAATTTAATTTGTTGGCAAAAATAAAAAACTTTATTTTAAAACCACGATTTAGTTTATAAATGTAACACTAATTTATAAAATTAATTTCAAGAAAGACTTTTTAATACTATTTATTTTCGATTATTATTCCGTTTTTTGCATTCTCAAATTACATTCAATTATGAAAAAAATTATTGTTTTTGCCTCAGGATCAGGAACTAATGCTGAAAATATCATAAAATATTTTGCAAAAACCAAAATCGCAAAAGTCGTTTCGGTCTTTACCAATAATGCTGCGGCAAAAGTTATCGAAAGAGCAAAAAATCATCAAATTCCGACTGAAATTTTCTCAAAAAGCGAATTATTGGAGCGAAACCTCTTACAGAAGATACAAGAAATCGATCCGGATCTGATAGTTCTTGCAGGTTTTTTATTGAAATTCCCTGATCATATAATCGAAAAATATCCAAATAAAATAATCAACATACATCCGGCACTTCTACCTAATTATGGCGGAAAAGGAATGTACGGAATGCACATACACAGGGCTATAGTAAACAATAAAGAGAAAGAAACCGGGATTTCAATTCATTACGTTAATGAACATTATGATGAAGGCGGAATTATTTTTCAGAAAAATGTAGCCTTGACAGATGAAGATACTCCGGAAACAGTAGCCGAAAAGATTCATGAACTGGAACAAAAATATTTTCCGGAAATCATTTCGAGATTATTGGAAGAATAGATCACTTAGATTGTCAGGCTTCTTAGATCGTGAGATTATTAAACATAACCTTTAACGAATTCAAAAAAGTCTAACATCCAAAAATTTAAAAAGTCTAATAATCTAAAAATCCAAGAAGTCTAAAATGAATCACGAAGTACATATATATACAGATGGCGCTGCAAAAGGTAATCCCGGAAATGGGGGCTATGGTGTAGTGATGGAATTAGTTGGAACTCCGCATAAAAAAGAATTTTACGAAGGTTTCCGCCTGACTACAAATAACAGAATGGAACTTTTGGCTGTAATTGTTGGACTTGAAAAGCTAAAAAACCCAAACATGAAGGTTTTGGTTGTCTCTGATTCTAAATATGTAATTGATTCCGTTGTAAAAAAATGGGTTTTTGGCTGGGAGAAAAAAAACTATGCCGGCAAAAAAAATCCCGATTTATGGAAACGCTTCTTAATTATCTATCGCAAACATCAAGTCGATTTTAAATGGATCAAAGGTCATAATCATCACCCACAAAACGAACGTTGCGACGAATTGGCCGTTATGGCAGCTATGCAGAAAAACCTTTCGATTGATGTTTATTACGAAACTATAGGTTCAAAATCATAAATCGGATAGGAGCCTAGGGATTAATTCCCTAGGCGACCTTCCACACCACCCGGCATACGGATCCGTACCAAGGCGGTTCTTAATTTACGAT
>NZ_JBNNFM010000059.1:0-12817 GCF_050267765.1 Flavobacterium sp. NPDC079362
GAGGTTTTTCTATTACTTTATAATAGCTACCTACCATTCATTTCAGCTCCTTTTAACAGATACCCCTCATTATGCCACGAAGACTCAAAGATTCTTTTGCTTTACCTTTGAATAAGACGCTAAGTTTTGCTCCCATACCTATATACACTATATTTCTAATTAAGAACAACTGCCCTAGCCCCGATAGAAATGGAAATCCTTTTGCTTTTTTCTTTAAAAAGTAAAAGATTGAAATGCATAGCGGGATTGAGCTCCTAATTCATAAAATCGAATAAACCATCTTCTCTTCTAAGCTATAAATAATAAACCCGACAAGTTTTTTTTAACTTGTCGGGTTGCAAATACAAAATCGTACCTTATATATAGGAACCGTTATTCTTTATTGACTGCCTTTGCTTTTGCTTCCCAATGATTCATCAGGTCATCGTAGTTTACGGGATTTGCAGCTTTCTGATTTGCGAGTCGGCCAGATTCAAATGCCCTGATGAGGATTGTCTCTATCAGATAATCTTCATTGGATTCATAGGGTTTATATTCTGTTTTTAAACTAATGTCAAATAAATTGGCTGTTGTATTGGATACGAAGGCTTTAAAACCGCTTTTTAAGGTTCTGATTAATTCATAAGTAGTGATTCCGGTTTGCCTGTGAACAAGTTTAACCAAAATTTGCCCTTGTTTACGCGACAATTTTTTAAGTCTTTCTTCGAATTCATTATTAAGATAGTCTTCGACAATCTTAAAATACTTCTTCTTTTCGCGATTGGTTTTCAAACGCGCCATTCCGCTATTCAAAGCTGTTAATCTATCTGCAGCTAATCTTGCATAAGGATATACTTTGTAAACCCTGTTCTGAAGGATCATAAACTGTTTTTGTGCTTCGGGATCTAGCTTTTCTTTCGAAATAATAATCTCGGGCAATTCGATAGTATCATTTAAAACAGAATCCCGCTCGGTTAATATATAGCCCATTTGTTGATTTTCTTTGGGCTTAACCTGGGCCTGACTTGCAAACGAAATCATTAAAAGGAATAAAATACTATAGCTAAATCTCATTGAATCATAATTTAAGTGTAAAATTATATATTTATACACAACTCTAATACCAAATTTATAAATTAGCAAAAAAATATTTTTATGAGCACAGAATCTATCTTAAAAGATACCTCGATTGCTTTCCTTGAAAGCTACCTAAATAACGCTTCTCCTACTGGTTATGAAAGTGAAGGACAAAAACTTTGGATGAATTATTTGAAACCATATGTAGACACTTTTATTACAGACACTTACGGAACGGCTGTTGGAGTTATTAATCCTGATGCGCCTTTTAAAGTGGTTATTGAGGGTCATGCTGATGAAATTTCATGGTATGTAAACTACATTACTGATGACGGTTTATTATACGTTATTAGAAATGGTGGTTCTGATCATCAGATCGCACCGTCGAAAAGGGTTCATATTCATACTAAAAAAGGTATTGTAAAGGGTGTTTTTGGATGGCCGGCAATTCATACCCGTTTACGCGACAAAGAGGAAGCGCCAAAAATCAGCAATATCTTTATCGATTTAGGTTGCGAAACGAAAGAGCAGGTTCTTGAAATGGGCGTTCATGTAGGTTGTGTGATTACATATCCTGATGAATTTATGATTTTGAACGAGAATAAATTTGTTTGCCGCGCTATTGATAACAGAATGGGTGGATTTATGATTGCAGAAGTTGCCCGTTTATTAAAAGAGAATAAAAAAACACTTCCGTTTGGTCTGTATATTGTCAACTCGGTTCAGGAAGAAATTGGTCTTCGTGGTGCTGAAATGATCGCACAAACGATTAAACCTAATGTCGCTATTGTGACTGATGTTTGCCATGATACGACTACACCAATGATTGATAAAAAGGTTGAAGGCGACCTAAAAATGGGAAAAGGTCCGGTTATTGCTTACGCTCCGGCTGTTCAGAACAGACTTCGCGATTTGATTGTCGATACTGCTGAAGAAAATAAAATTCCGTTTCAACGTCATGCAACTTCGCGCGCAACAGGAACTGATACTGATGCATTCGCTTACAGTAATGGCGGCGTAGCATCGGCATTGATTTCTTTGCCTTTGCGTTATATGCATACAACTGTAGAAATGGTTCACAGGGAAGATGTCGAAAATGTGATTCGATTGATATATGAATCTTTATTGAAAATCGAAAACAATGAAACTTTTTCTTATTTTAAATAAGAACGTACTTAAAGTAGAAATTCGGTTATTTAATAAATAACCGAATTTTCAAATAAACAACTCAATGAAAATACTACTACTCGAAGACGATTTTACTTTATCCAAAGAAATCTCCACATTCTTTACTTCAAAAGAGTTCGAGTGTTTCCCTTATTATGATGGTTCTTTATTATTGAAAAAATACTTTCCTTATGAATATGATTTAATCGTTCTGGATATCAATGTTCCGGGAGCTAACGGAATAGAGGTTTGTAAAGGGATTCGCGAAATCGACAAAAAGACTCCTATAATTATGTTGACCGCTTTTAGCGAAATAGAAGATAAACTGGCTTCTTTTGATAATGGTGCTGATGATTATCTGGTTAAGCCTTTTCATTTTGATGAATTTTACGCCCGGATCTCTTCTCTTTTAAGACGAAAGGAAATCCCTCAGCAAACAGAAAAAAAGATCATTATTAATAACTTGGAAATTATTGAAGATGATATGAAGGTCTTTCGCTCTGGTGAAGAAATCAAACTTACCCCAAAAGAATTTAAACTCATTTTAATTTTAGCTCAGGCAAAAGGAAAGATTTTGTCGAAACAATTTATTGCTGAAAAACTTTGGGATTATCATATTGAAACGAATCAGAATACAATTGAGGTTTATATCAATTTTCTAAGAAAAAAAATAGATAAAGAACACGAAACTAAACTTATTCGAACTAAAATTGGTTATGGATATTATCTGAGCGATCGCGAATGACATTAAAAAACCGAATATCACTTTTAGTCAGCTTGTTATTTACAGTCCTTTTTGGATTGGCTTCTACTTTGATATTTGTTTTGTATTCTAATTTCAGGAAGGACGAATTTCGTGATCGTCTGGAAATAAAAGCACTTTCGAACATTAAACTTCTCGTAAATGTTAAGGAAGTTGACAATCAGCTTTTAAAGATGATTGATCAAAACTCGATTAATAAATTATATGATGAAAAAACATTGGTTTTTGATTCTAACTATAAACTTATTTATAGCAGTATTGATGATGCAAAAATTAAATGGTCTGTTGAGGATTTAAAATATTTAAAAAAACACAAGACTTTTTTTAAACAGCAGGGAAATTATGAAGTTTATGGTGTTTTCTATGATACACACGACAGGGATTTTTATGCCTTAATATCCGCAACTGATAATTTTGGACAACGAAGACTGCTTTTTCTAAGATACACCTTAATAGTGTCTTATATTTTTTTTACCTGTATTTGCTGGGTTGTAACCTCTATTACGGTAAAAAAATTAATGAATCCGCTAAATACCTTTCATCAAAAAATAAAAAACATAAACGAGAATAATCTTGATACTCGTGTGGAATCTAAAAGTAATAAAGATGAAATCGATTTAATTGCCAATGAATTCAATTTTATGATGGATAGAATTGAAATTTCCTATCAGAGGCAAAAAGAATTTACCGCAAATGCTTCTCATGAATTAAGAACTCCATTGTCGAGGATTACCTCGCAAATAGAGAATGTTATTGCAGACAGTAAAACTAGTATTGAGAGAAAAAGCTTCCTGACTAATATCTTGTCTGATGTCAATCAATTAACTGCATTAATTAATTCGTTATTAATTTTATCTAAAATAGACAACAAAAAACAGGAGGCTAGTGAAGTTCATCGTATGGATGAGATTCTGTTTTCGGCCATAGAAAATTTAAAGAAAAGCTTTCCTGAATTTGTTATTCTTTTTGAAATGGAAGAAAGCGAAAGCTTATATACTGCCTTAGAAATAACGGGCAACAAAAGCTTATTGGAAATTGCGATAAGCAATGTTTTAAAAAATGCTTGTGTTTATTCGCATAATCAGCAAGCTAAGGTAATTATCAGTACTAAAGATGATACTTTGATCGTCTCTGTTTTAAATACTGGAACAACCTTAAATGAAACTGAGCAAAAAAATCTTTTCCAGCCTTTTATGCGAGGTCTAAATTCTAAGGGAACTTCAGGGTTTGGACTTGGATTACGTATTGTTCAGCGCATTCTAACACTTCATAATGCATCAATAACTTACAGTGTTCCAAACATTAACACGAATTTATTTCAATTATTTTTTCATTTATAAATTATTTTAAGGTATTTTTAAGGTAGATTTTAAGGAGTCTTAAAGTCTGGTGATAGCATATTTGTATAAAATAAAAATGATACAATGAGAAAACTCTGTGCATTCCTACTTGTACTCCTCGGTCCTGTAGTTTTGGCTCAAAAAACAGTTACCCTTCAAGACTGTGAAAGCCAATTTTTAAAAAACAATCTCTTTCTGTTGGCATCGCAATACAATATCGATGCATCTAAGGCATTAACAATTCAAGCCCGAATTTGGGACAACCCTTCACTTACTGCTGAATTAAATGCGTACAACCCAGAAAGAAATCAATATTTTGATATTGGAAAACAGGGGCAAAAAGCATTTGGTATCGAGCAATTAATTTATTTAGGCGGAAAAAAACGCAATGAAATTAAGCTTGCTCAAACTAATGAAAAGTTAGCAGAGCTGCAATTCAATGATTTATTGAGAACCTTGAAACTACAATTGCGAAAAAGTTTTTTTACTGTATTCTACAACAAAAAAAGTCTTGAAACTACAGATAATCAACTTGCTCATATAGAAGATTTGATCAACTCATATTCTGTTCAGGTGCAAAAAGGCAATATTCCCTTGAGAGATCTTGTTCGTTTACAATCGTTGTATTTAAATTTTAAAAATGAGCGTATGGAAGTTGTGAATGAAAACATTGAAGAACAGGCGAATTTAAAATTATTACTGAATTCTACCGATAATATAGTCCCGGAAGTTTCAAAAGAAGAGTTTAATAAATACATCGTTACAATCCCGTTTGATCTTAAAACTTTTCAAGATGAAGCACTTGCTAATCGCCCTGATTATCTGGCAAAACAAAAGGATATCGAAGCAAACGAAATTAACGTAAAATGGCAAAAATCACTTTCTATTCCTGATATCACCGTTGGTGCCAATTATGACCAGCGAAGTGGTGCTTTTAATAAGGAGGCTAATTTAACACTTGGGATTCCGTTGCCTCTTTGGAATAAAAACAAGGGAAATATCAAATACGCACAAACGATTTTAGAACAATCGAAAATTGAAAAACAAAATTTTGACTTGCAATTGCAAACGGAGATTACTGCAGCATGGAACAAATGGGACGAATCCCGCAAAAACTATGTTGTGATAAAACCTACTGTCAATTCTGACTTTGAAGCGGTTTACAACGGAATCCTTACGAACTTCCAGAAACGAAATATAAGTTTATTAGAATTTACTGATTTTATGGAAAGTTACAATCAGGCTTCTATTCAGATAAATGAATTAAAGAAAAAAGTAATGCTTTCAGGCGAAGAGTTAAATAGTACAATCAACAAAGACTTATTCTAAAACTAAATAAAATGAAATATAAAATAATTATAGGAATTGCTCTTGTGAGTTTATCAATCGCAAGCTGCAAAAAGGAAGTTGATAATCCGGATACTAATACCTCTTTTGCCTTAAGTGATGCGATGCTAAAAACAACGACAACAGCCGTGGCAGAAACCCTGCCTGTAAAAAATGTATTGAGTTTTTACGGAAAAATCACTGCTGATAACAATAAGATGATTGATGTTTATCCGCTTGTTGGAGGAAATGTGATTAAAGTAAATGTTGAACTTGGAGATTATGTGCGTAAAGGCCAAGTGCTAGCTACTATAAAAAGTACCGATATTGCAGATTTCGAAAAACAATCTATCGATGCTAAAAATGATTTACTGGTTGCGAAAAACCATTTGAAAGTTGCTCAGGAATTATTTGATGGCAAACTAAATTCAGAAAGCGACGTTCTTCAGGCAAAATCAGAAGTAAACAAAGCACAATCCCAATTAAGTAAAGTACAGGAAACATATAAAATTTACAACATCAAAGCAGGTTCTATTTATGAAGTAACCGCTCCTATTAGCGGGTTTATCATTCAAAAAAGTATCAATCAGGACATGCTTTTAAGAAATGACCGTTCTGAAAATATTTTTGATATCGCAGAGATTAGTGAAGTTTGGGCATTAGCCAATATTAACGAAATTGATATCAATAAGGTAAAATTGGGTATTGATGCTGATGTTACGACATTAAGTTATCCTGATAAGGTTTTTAAAGGAAAAGTAGATAAGATCTTTAACGTTATTGATCCCGAGACAAAAGCAATGCAGGCCCGTATAAAATTGCAGAATCCCGGTTATATGTTAAAACCAGATATGAATGCCAACATAAAATTATCTTATAGCGAAGGCAATTCTATGATAGCCGTACCTAGTAAGTCGATTGTTTTTGACAAAAGCAAAAATTTTGTAATGATTTTTAAGGATCGTAATAATATCGAGACGAGACAAGTAGATGTTTACCGAGTGGTTGGTGATACAACTTATGTTTCTAAAGGTTTAAAAGAAAATGAAAAGGTTATTACTAATAATCAATTATTTATTTATCGTGCTTTAAACGAATAATTAAATTAAATGGGGAAATCTGTATATATATTGAGTTTTGCAACGTTGCTTTTTTCAGCGCTATTATTTTCACAAGAAACAGATTCGATACGAAAATATAGCCTGAAATTTCAAATGACGTCTATATATCAATATCATCCGGATTTTCAGGCCAAATACTCAGGAACAAATAGTATGAATCCTAAAGAAGAAAGTGCTTTATCATTAACCTCAACTTTGTATTTAGACGTTCCTCTCTGGAAAGGTGCTACAGTAACTTTTAATCCTGAAATGTCAGGAGGACAGGGTTTATCTCAAGCCAGAGGATTAGGTGGTTTTCCTAACGGGGAAACTTTTAGAATAGGAGATACTAAACCTGTTGTTTATGTAGCAAGAATGCTTTTGGAACAAAAATTTCAATTTAAGAATGACAGATCCTTACAATTGGTGTTTGGTAAATTTGGATTATCAGATTATTTCGACAACAATACATATTCTCATGATCCAAGGACACAGTTTTTGAATTGGGCTTTAATGACACATGGGGCTTGGGATTATGCTGCAAACACTCGAGGATATACAGATGGATTATATGTAAATTATCAATTTGACACCTGGCAAATCAGGGCTTCATTAAGTGCTTTGCCAACTTATGCGAATGGTCCAAATGTTGAATTTAGCTTTAAAGATTCTAATGCTGTAAACATAGAGATTGAAAAGAAAGTGGTTTTTAAAAATAATGATACCAGTACTATTAAATTGCTGGGCTTTAGAAATGTGGCAGGAATGGGAAATTATGATGAAGCTAATTCAAATTTTACAACAATTCCGGATATTAAAAGTACAAGGCAATATTGCCGTACTAAATATGGTATTGGCTTAAATATGGATTATACTCATGGGGATAATTGGGGGCTTTTTGCCAGAATGAGTTATAATGATGGTAAAAATGAAACATGGGCATTTACAGAAATTGACAGATCTGCTCAACTTGGTATTAATTTGAAGGGTAAAATGTGGAACCGTGAGAATGATTTTGCAGGTATTGCAGTGGTTGCAAACGGATTATCCAGACCACATGAACAATATCAAAAATTGGGAGGAAATGGTTTTATGATTGGTGACGGAACTTTAAACTATGGGATGGAACAGATTGTCGAAATCTTTTATTCGTTTTTAATCCCAAATACACATATCACACTTTCACCAGATTATCAATTTGCCATGAATCCGGCTTATAACAAAGACAGAGGTCCAATACAGTTTTTAGCATTACGTTTTCATACAGAGTTCTAGAAGACAATACAATAAGGGCATTTATGTTCTAATAAATTAAAAAATAAAAATTCATCATTAAAAATACTTTTTAAAATGAACAAATTCATAAGAAATATTATTGCTTTCTCACTTAAGAATAAAGCATTTACCTTTTTTTGGGTGGGATTATTGGCAGTTGCGGGGTTTATTTCTTTCAAAAACATGCCTATTGATGCATTTCCGGATGTAACGAATACTCAAATCATTATCATTACGCAATGGAACGGTAAAAGTGCCGAGGAGGTAGAGCGTTTTGTAACCTCGCCTATCGAGATTTCTATGAACTCGGTACAAAAAAAGACGAGTGTTCGTAGTATTACAATGTTTGGTTTATCAGTAATCAAAATTATTTTTGATGATGGTGTCGACGATCAGTTTGCGCGTCTTCAGGTAAATAATTTATTAAAAAATGTTTCGCTTCCGGATGATGTAGAACCGGATGTTCAGCCGCCTTACGGACCTACTGGTGAAATTTTCAGATATATTGTAAAAAGTGACAGCAGGGATAGTAGAGAATTATTGACCTATCAAAACTGGGTAATCGACAAGCAGCTTCGTTCAGTTCCCGGTGTTGCGGATTTGAATGTGTTTGGGGGACAAACTAAAACGTATGAAGTAGGTGTTGATCCTATAAAATTAGCAAAATATAATATTACGCCGCTTCAGGTATATAATGCTGTAAATGGAGGAAACCTGAATGTGGGTGGGGATATTATCGAAAAAAATGGTCAGGCTTTTGTTGTTCGCGGAGTTGGACTTCTGAAATCGATTCAGGATATCGAGAATATTATTGTCGACGATGCTAATGGGAATCCAATTTTAGTCAAAAATTTAGCTACTGTTTATGAAAGTGCCATGCCAAGAGTTGGACAAACTGGTTTAGGTAATAATGATGATGTTGTTGAAGGTATTATTGTAATGCGAAAAGGTGAAAATCCTCAGGAAACTTTGGCATTAATCAAAGCGAAAATACAAGATCTGAATGATAACGTTCTTCCAAAAGATATCAAATTAGTGACTTTTTACGATCGTGATAATTTAATGAATTTCACGACAGAAACGGTAATGCACAATTTATTCGAAGGAATTATTCTGGTTACCTGCGTTGTATTTCTTTTTATGGCAGACTGGAGGACGACTTTTACGGTTTCGATTGTTATTCCGCTATCGTTATTATTCGCCTTTTTATGTTTAAAAATGATGGGGATGAGTGCCAACTTGCTAAGTTTAGGTGCGGTCGATTTCGGGATTATTATTGATGGTGCAGTTGTTATGGTCGAAGGATTGTTTGTGGTATTAGACCGCAGGGCACATCAATTAGGAATGACGGCTTTTAATAAAATTGCCAAAGGAAGTTTGATTAAAAAAACAGGAGCTGAAATGGGTAAAGCCATATTCTTTTCTAAATTAATCATTATTACTGCTTTACTGCCAATATTCTCATTCCAGAAAGTAGAAGGAAAAATGTTCTCTCCCCTAGCCTATACTTTAGGTTTTGCATTAATGGGCGCATTACTTTTTACTTTGACATTGGTTCCTGTTTTATCACATATTCTTTTAAATAAAAACGTAAAAGAAAAACACAATCCGTTTGTTAATTTCTGGGATCGCATTGTTAGCAGTGGCTTCGCCTGGACATTTAAGCATAAAGTACAAACGCTTATTGGATCAATGGCACTTTTGGTAGCGGTCTTTTTTTCTGCTACATTTTTAGGAACAGAGTTTTTGCCTCAGTTAAATGAAGGAGCATTATGGGTTACAGCTGAGCTGCCAATGAGTACATCATTGCCTGAAAGTGTAAAAACCGCTGCAACGATTCGAAAAGATTTGGAAAGCTTTCCTGAAGTAAAAAATGTTTTATCACAAACCGGAAGGAGTAATGACGGAACGGATCCTAATGGTTTTGGATTTATACAGCTTCAGGTTGACCTGAAACCAAAATCTGAATGGAAACGAAAAATAAGCATGGATGACTTAATTAACGAAATGGACGAAAAATTAAAAGTTCATCAGGGAATTACTTATAATTATTCGCAGCCTGTAATTGATAACGTTGCTGAATCTGTGGCAGGTTTTAAAGCTTCAAATGCGGTAAAAATCTATGGTGATGATCTGGATAAATTAGACGAATTATCAAATGAAGTTCTAGCACAAATAAAGAATATTCCGGGTATAAAAGATGCGGGAATACTAAGAAATGTTGGTCAACCAGAAATTAGTGTTGTACTTGACAGGGATAAAATGGCTGCTTACGGAGTAACATTAAGTGATGCACAAGCTGTTTTAGAACTTGCCTTTGGAGGAAAAACAGCAACTGAAAAATATGAAGACGATAAAAAATTCGATGTTAGAGTTCGTTTTTCTAAAGAATATCGTAAAGATGAAAATGATATTGCTGAACTAAAAGTACCAACTATTAGCGGAATTAAGATTCCGTTAAAGGAAATTTCAGATTTAAAAACCATCACGGGGCCAGCTTTTATATATAGGGATAATACGAAACGTTTTATTGGGGTAAAATTCTCTGTTCGTGATCGTGATTTAGGAAGCACAATTGCAGAAGCGCAGGCAAAAGTTGCCAAAATGAAACTTCCAACAGGATATACTGTGGGCTGGACAGGTGAGTTTGAAAATCAGGTTCGTGCCAGTGCGCGTTTGGCACAAGTTGTACCGATAAGCTTAATTGGGATATTTGTTTTACTATTTATACTTTTTGGAAACATAAAAGATTCATTGCTTGTTTTGGCAAACGTTCCTTTTGCAATCATTGGTGGAATTATTGCTTTACATCTTACCGGAATGAATTTTGGAATTTCGGCTGGTGTTGGTTTTATTGCTTTACTTGGGATATGTATACAGAACGGAGTTATTCTGATATCCGAATTCCATCATAACTTAAAAGAAAAATTCACACTCGAAGAGTCGATATTTAGAGGAGTAAAAGCCAGAACAAGAGCGGTAGTTATGACGGCACTTATGGCATCGATAGGTTTAATGCCTGCTGCAATTTCTACAGGTATTGGTTCTGAGTCGCAAAAACCACTGGCGATCGTTATTATTGGAGGATTAATTACGGCAACAATTTTAACGCTTTTGGTTTTCCCAATTATATTCTGGGTGTTCAACAGAAAAAAAGATGTTCCGATTGAATAAAGATATTGAAGATAGATTAATTGGTTAAATTAATTTGATTAGGTTTTAACGAAAAAAGCATCATTATTATTAATGGTGCTTTTTTTAATTTAATCCCAGATCCAAACGGATATAATATGCCAAATACAAAGTAATGGTATAACTAGAAATGAAAAAACGACCCCTGCTCAAGAAAGGCCGTTTTCATTATACTAACTCAAAACTCGATTTAAACGTTTATTTTAAATCTTTCAAAATGGCAATAGCTTCTGTTGCATTTGATAATTGTGCATATTTTAAAGCTGTAAAACCTTTTTCATTTCTAACAGATGCACTTGCTCCATTTGCTAATAAAACTCTTAGAATGTCTACTTTATTGTAACGGGCTGCGATCATCAAAGGCGATAGATCTTCTGATATCTCGTTTACATTTGCTCCGTATTCAATAAGTTTTTTAACAAATTCAAGATCTCCTTTTCCAACTGCTACATTTAGAGGAGTTGAAAAACTATTTACAATTTCCATTTGTGGTTGTACAAATGATGTTTGATTTGAAGCCATTGAAACATTTGCAAATGCTACTAAAGCTACTCCTAAATAAATTACTGATTTTTTCATGATGATTGATTGTTAATATTGATTGATTAATGATGATTTTTAAATTCTAAGTAAATGTAATTCTATTTCATGTATTATGCATAACAAGGTACTGTGTTTTAACTAATTCTTAACATTCTAATAACAAATGTCATACGAAACTAAAAATTTATGTTATCTCATTTAAAGCTTCTATAGTATAGACGCTGATGTATCAAAAATGTTACAGTAAAAACGAAAATTAATAGAAAAAATCTTCAAAAAGTTTTAGATTCCGCAAATTCAAAACATTAGTTCTTTAACTTTACTTAAAATTAAACAACCTTTAAATGAGTAAGTTATAAAGATATCTATCCAAAAAAAAACCAATTAATAACCTTAAAACCACTAATTATGGGAATTATCAAAAAAATTCTTGCGATCCTGATTCTAGTTTTGGCAATCGTATTAATTGCGGCTTATTGTATGCCGAAAAATTATGCTGTCGAAAGGGAAATTATAATTAATAGGCCTGTTGACACCGTTTTTAATTATGTTAGAAATTTAAAAAACCAGAATGAGTTCAGCGTTTGGGCAAACCTTGACCCTAAGATAAAAACTACTTATACAGGAACTGATGGAGCTGTTGGTTCAAAATCAACTTGGGAAAGCGATGTAAAAGAAGTTGGTGTAGGTGAGCAGGAAATTACAAAAATAACTCAAGGAAAACGTATTGACTTTGCATTGCGTTTCAAGAAACCTATGGAGGATACCGCAGTGGGATTTATATCTACAGAAACTGCTGCAGGAAATCAGACAAAAGTAAAATGGGGAATTAACGGGGTTATTCCCTACCCTATGAATATCATGTTACCAATGATGAAAATGGATCATATGATTGGTAACGATTTGCAAAAAGGTCTCGAGAATTTAAAAAACAAATTAGAGGAGTAATAATCTTTTTATAAAAGAGGTTGTCTGAAAAGACGACCTCTTTCTTTTATTATACTAGTAGATTTACAGAGTGTTTCTTGAAAAATGTAAATTTGGGCTAAAATGGT
>NZ_JBNNFM010000060.1:0-12376 GCF_050267765.1 Flavobacterium sp. NPDC079362
AACGGGAAGCAGGTAAATACAGAACTAGAGTAAGACCTTTAGTGCTTAAAAATCAAAAAGATGCGATATGAAATTTTCTTAACTTAATGACATTGCGCTCGCGCTAGCAACTGATAATGGAAATAGAAAAAGAAGAAGAATTGTTATTCCTATTTCTACTCCATTAGAGATAATCATTATCCGCAAAAGAATAATAACTTTCCGGGGTAATGATCAAATGATCTATTACTTTTATATCAAGGACAATACCTGCTTCTTTGACTTTTTTAGTTATCAATCTATCCGAAGGAGAAGGAAGTATTTTGCCGGAAGGATGATTGTGCAGCATAATAAGCGCGGTTGCATTTGCTTTGAGCGCTGCAGTAAACAATAATCTCAGATCTACAAAAGTTCCTGTTATTCCCCCTTTGGATACTTCATAAAAACCCAGTACTATATTTGACTGGTTTAGCAAAAGAATTTTAAACTGCTCAAAAAACTCTATTTTATTGGGATCCCAAAATTTTAAAGCCAGTTTGTAAACTGATTCGGAAGAATCAATCTGAGGTCTTTCTGAGAGTTTTACCTTCGTCTTATAAAACAGTTCAATTTCTGATGCAATTCTCCAATCTTTCTCTTTTGCCAATTTCATAATAATGAAGATTTACAAATTATTTACAATAGCCTCTCAAAGCTATAAATGATTCCTTTTTTCTTTTGTAATTTAAATATTCCTTATAAGAAAAGTGTGGTCATATAATACCACTATTTGATTTCGCCCTTTAGATAAAAAATTCAAATTCAGGATAAATCCATTCTCAATATTGTAATTTTGTTTTTTCAGTAAAAGCAGAAAGTAATTCAATAAAAAAAATATACATTACAGCATAAATATTCCCTTTCTAGCGCAAGCGTTCCAGTCGGGAACTCAAAAAATGGCTAATTCAAATTGAATAATTCATGAATACAGGGCTAATACCAGGAAACAAACATATTTTTTACTAAGTTCTAAAATTATGGAAAGATTCTTTTTCATCATATTAATTATCCAAATGCTGTCTTACGGGCTAATAGATCATTTTAAAATAAAATATGGACGTTTTATTGTGCTTTCAATATTTTTATCACTTTTTCTAATTGCCTTCCCTCTTTATTTTCGTTTACCAGAAGAAACCATTCAAAATTACTGTGGATTTTACTACTACTTTGATTACTTTCACATCTATTGGAATATTGGTATTACGCTAGTTTTAGCTGCTCACTTTACTTATTGTTATTTAATTAATAGAAAATCAAAAATATCTAGTTTAAAAAATTAAATAAGTTTTTGCAACAATTATTTTTTAAGATAAAGCCAATTCTAAATATCATAATTTTGTTCCTCCAGCTAAAGCAGAGAGACAGTTCAATTCTAAAAACTAAAATACTTATGGCGATTTGGCAATATCTTTTAATGGTAGTTCCTGAGAATTCTATTGACAGCAATTATCAATGTATTTTTAAAAATAATAAAACAGGTTTTTTACCTGAAACAAAATCTTTTTGGAAAAATTTTGATGACGACATTCCTTCGATTATTGCTGAACTGGATCAAATTATAAAAAGAGCTAATTGGGGTAATGATACTTTTATAAATTGGAAAGGCGATGGAAATAATGAAGAAGATAATGATGCTTGCATTTGTTTGAGTGATGATAAAACAAGAATAGAGGAATTTCAATTCCGAATTGATTTGAGAAAAGCATCAAATATTACAAATATTCTTCAATCAATATTGAAACTTTGCGAAATAAACCAATTTGTTTTGATTGACTTAAAAGGCGAAATTTATAAACCAAAAATAGAATATATAATTGAAAGTATAAAAGCTTCAAATGCAAATACTTTTCTTATAGATCCAATATAGTTTTTAGAAAATTTGAGTAATGAAAAAAGAACATAAAATTATACTTGATTTATTAGAAATGTATTTGGAAAAAAATCCAAGCCAAAGATTTGGACAAGCACTTTTTAATCTCAATATTAATGAATTTAAAGAAATTACCGATCCGCGAAATCCGAATTATGATTTAAGAGATATTTATGGTGACGCTGATTTAGATATCGCTGAAAGAATTAAAAATCGGTTAAGTTTGATGGAATCTCAAAAGAACAAATAATTAAAACCTTAAAAATTTTGGCTAAAGCCAATTCTAAATATCATAATTTTGTTCCTCCAGCTAAAGCAGGAGGCTATTCAAAAAATTAAAAATTACAGCATAAAAATTAACATGATTACAAAAGCAACATTACAAGACATTCCATCGTTAAACCTATTAATAAACTCAGCCTACAGAGGCGAAACTTCTAAAAAAGGCTGGACTACAGAAGCTCATTTACTAGAAGGAAAAAGAACTACAGAAGAAGAATTAACCGAAATTATTCAAGATCCTAAAAATACATTTCTGAAATTTACAGAGAATGACAAAATTATTGGTTCGGTTTTATTGGTCGAGAAAGAGCATCAATTATATGTGGGAATGTTAACCGTTTCTCCTGAATTACAAAATAGCGGTATCGGAAAAAAGATGTTGGCAGAAGCTGAAGTTCATGCTAAATCTTTAGGATTGTCTACTCTTAGTATGACCGTTGTTTCGGTTCGTGCAGAGCTTATTGCCTGGTACAAACGTCACGGTTATGTCGATACGGATAAAAGAGAAGCTTTTCCTTCAAGTGATATTCATATTAATATTTCTGATAAGCCTTTAGAATTTATATTTTTGGAGAAAAGGCTTTGAGAGTTTAACCGCTAAGACCGCAAGGGTTTACGCTAAGTTCGCTAAACTTTTTATTGCTTGACTTTTATAATCTCGCAAATGCGCAAAGGCGCAAAGTTTTTTCACTATATAACTGATATAAATCCCTTTAGAAACAGGATTAAAGATGTAATTAAAACATTCAATACATGAACATACGCCTTTTGCCTAAAAAAGATAGTTCAGCCTCTATTTGGGGTGGTGGATTGACATATGAATATATTATATATCCAGAAACAGCAAAGTATAGCGACAGAGATTTTATATTCAGAATAAGCAGTGCTACTATAGAGAAAGTTCCCTCAGAGTTTACCAAGTTTAAAGGCTATTACCGATACCTGGTTATGCTTGATAACTATCTGGATATTGAGCTAAACAAAGAGAAAAAAAGATATGAGAAATATGAAATCATAGAATTTAATTCCGCTGATGAAGTGACTTCTTATACAAAAGGTACTGATTTTAATTGGATGGTTTCTGAAAAAGTATCCAATCATAAACTAAAAATAACGAATGGTAATCAGAATTATAATGCTGAAATAATAATCTTATTTTCTTTGCATACAACAATTATAAAAATTAATGAGAAGCTATATGATCTCGAACCTCATGATTTATTAGTCATTGAAAATCAAAAAAAGGAAAATATAGTGCTTGATTTTTCTAATGAATGCCTCTGTGGAATATTGGATTTTTAAAATTTGGTTTATTTGTTTCAGGTTTCAGATTTAACCGCAAAGGCCGCAAGGGTTTACGCTAGGTTCGGTAAGTTTTTATGCAATATTTTTTTAATCGCGCAAAGACGCCAAGCTGCCAAGTTTTATTTTTCTTTGCTCCTCTGCGACTTTGCGCGACTCTTTTTTTTAAACTTAGAACCTTAGCACCTTTTTTTAATCTTTGACAAAAACTCGTGTGAAACTCCAAGGTAAGAGGATAAATTTCTGTTGTTGATTTTATCTGCTTTGTGTGAGTACTTCTCAATAAAATCGAGATACCTTTGTTTGGAGGTTTTGTTTAAGACATCGATCAGTCTTTGCTGAATAGCGATGTTTGCTTTTTCGACCATAATAATGTGAAACTGAATTAGCTTTGGCACTTGCTCAAACAAGAGTGCTTTGTTGGTTTTACTAATGACCAAAATCTCGCTTTCTTCTATCGCCTTTATGTTGTAAGTTGTGGGCTTTTGATGGTAGAAACTTCCCAGATCACACATCCATTCGTTTTCGAACGAGAAAAAAATGACACTTTCAGTGCCATTATCATTCAAAATGTAGGTTTTGAAAGCACCTTTTAAAATAAATCCTTCATAAGAACTGTTTGAATCCTGAATCTGCAGGAATTCATTTTTCTTAAGTTTAATAAACTTGACTTTTTCAACAACTAATTTCCATTCTTCATCTGTTAAAGGTATTTTGTGTTCAATGCTTAATCGTAGGTTTTTATACATGTGGTTTTACTTTTTATTCTTACTCAGGGGCGTAAGTAGGTTAATGAATGAAAAATAATGTAATCGATTACGTAAAAATATACTTTTTTGTAATGTAACAGTTGTTAAATACACAATTAATAGTAAATTATTTTCAAAACATTGAACTTGTTCAACTTTTTTCATACTAATTATAGTCAGATTTGCAGTATTAACTATTTAACCAAACTTAAATATTATGAAATTTAAATCAACATGGACAGTGTTAGCCTTAACACTTGTATTAGGATTTGCAAGCTGCAACTCTGACGAAATTGCTTCTTACCAAAGCAATCAAAATGCTATTATCGAAACTACCACACCAACTGATGGTAATTTTACAGCAAAAGTTGGAAACTGTGCTCAGGTTCCGGGATGGGCATCTCAAAACGGAGGAACAACCGGTGGAGGAACATCTGCAGAAACGGTTGTGACTACTTATGCTCAATTAAAATCAGCTATTGAAAACAGCGCGGTAAAAGTGGTAAAAGTTAGTGGCACAATCACTATTACCACAAGATTGTCGTTGCAGGATCAAAGCGGCAAAACTATTTATGGTGCAAGCGGTGCAAAATTAGTTTCGACTGACCAGACCAAAGACGGTTCAGGTATTATTAACATCAAAAGATGTACGAACTTAATCATCAGAAACTTGATTTTTGAAGGCCCGGGCGCTTATGACACTGATGGTTGGGACAATGCTGTCTTAGACGATTGTCAAAATGTATGGGTGGATCACTGCGAATTTAGAGATGGTGTTGATGGCAACTTCGATATCAAAAATAAGTCTGATTATATTTCAGTTACTTATTCTAAATTCCATTACCTGAAACCACCTAAAGCAGGAGGTTCAGGAGGTTCTGATGATCACAGATATTCGAACTTAATTGGTTCAAGCGACGGAGCAACTGCTGATCGCGGAACATTGAGAATTACTTTTGCCCGTTGCTGGTGGGCTCCTGGCTGCAGAGAGAGAATGCCAAGAGTACGTTTTGGCAAAGTGCATATCATCAATAGTTACTTCAACAGTACGGTAAGCAACAAATGTATTGCTGCTGGTTTTGAAGCTAATATTAGGGTAGAAAATAACGTTTTTGAAGGCGTTAAAACTCCTATTGATTTAATGACGGGTTATACAGCTGTTACAGCAGTTGGAAACGTATTTACGAGTACTACAGGAAACACTGCAGGAAGCAATACCGCTTTTACTCCTCCGTATTCTATTGTAACACTTGCAGCTTCGGCTGTTAAAGCTGATATTACTGGTGGTGCCGGAGCTGGTGCGACTTTAGGAGGTAATGTTTGCGGTTCGTTTTAGTAAAATGCGTTAATTTTTAGTTTTTTTTATAACCATCTAAGTTATATAAGAAAATTTAAGTCAGTAGGCTTATGATTTCTTAAATGATTTATATGGTTATTTTTTTGTTTTTTTCCACGAAGGCGCTAAGACGCTAAGTTTTTTTATAGCAAGTCTTTTATAGTCGCGCAAAGACGCCAAGTCGCCAAGTTTCTAAATTATTGGCGACTTTGCGTCTTTGCACGATTTTTATTTTACAATATGTTAGACGCACTGCTGTGCGTCTCTACACGAAAAACCTCTGTCCCTTTGCAACTTTGCAACTTTGAACCTTCCTCTAAAGAACTAATTCTTCAAACAATCTTTGAACTGTTTTTTCTAAATCCTGGGATAATCCTGTATGTGGTCTTGAAGTTTGTATGGCTGAACTGCGTATGGCGGTTAACCAGCGAAAACGTTCCGGAATATCCATTGCTCCTATCGGGCCGCCATCTTTGGCTCCGTTTACAATTTTTTCTAATGCTGTTATGTTGCAATGCAATTGTTCGATATCAAAATCGTTTGATAAGGCCTCGACTTTCGCATCGTTTATGTGGTGTAATACTTTTATAAACTTGGCTCTTTTGCAAAATAAAATGACTCCGATATTCAGGAATTCTTCGCGTTCTACTCTTGGTACCACACGAATTACGGCATACTCATATAAGTGACTATCTTGCATTATTCGCTTGGTTTACAAAGATTTCTGAATTGTTTAATCTCGTTTGCAAAAACTGTAAGTATACATTTCGCAAAGTTTCAGGAGTTTCGTCTATATCCTCCCATTGAAGCCACTCTTCCGGAATTGTATTTACAATATCTACCAGAATTTCCGGTGTTAAAAGTGTTTTATATTCGGCATCAACTTCTTTTAAAAGAGAGGCTTGTGGCAATAAAACGTGATCTTTTATCAAAGCAAACGGACTTTTGGCATGTTGCTCCCAATTGTTCCAGGAATGGTGAAAATACAAACATGCGCCATGATCGATAAGCCATAATTCTTTGTGCCAGATCAACATATTGGTGTTTCTGAATGTACGATCGACATTGGTAATATAAGCGTCTAACCAAACAATCTGCGAGGCTAATTTAGCATCAACAGTTGTTACGACAGGATCGAAAGTGATAGCTCCGGATAAAAAATGAAGTGCGAGATTTAATCCCTGGCTACCTTGCAGTAAATCCTGAATTTCTTCGTCGCCTTCGTTTCTGCCAAATGCCTCGTCGAGATTAGCAAAAACTAATTCCGGTAATTGCAATTTTAATGCTTTAGCGATTTGTCCGCCTACTAATTCGGCTATCAAAGCTTTTACGCCGTGACCGGCTCCTCTGAATTTTAAGACATATTTAAAATCGTCATCGGCTTCTGCCAAAGCGGGTAATGAACCGCCTTCACGCAAAGGTGTTATATATCGTGTAACGTTTACCGTTCTGAGATCGAAATTTTTTTTCATAAGCAGTATTTACTGAAATACAAACTTACTAATTTAGATTGTTAGATTTTTAGACTTCTTAGATTTCTTGGATTTTGCTTATTTAACTGCAAAGGTCGCAAAGGTTTACGCAAAGAGCGCTAAGGTTAATTTTAAAATTGGCTTCGCTTTATTAAGGTCGCAAAGCTTAATATTATAAAGAGATTGTGAAAAAAGTACGCGGATGAAACGGATTCGCTAAAGCGAAGACGCAGATTAATACGGATTTTTATCTTATCTCTGGTATTTTAACTGAAGGTTTTTGTTGAAAATTCCAACCTGCAATTGTCGTCATTTTTGTCATCCTGAGCGAAGTCGAAGGCGCGCCAATTGGAACGTGGGCTTCGACTTCGCTCAACATGACATAAAAAAAAACTTTGCGAACCTTTGCGTATCCCGATAGCTATCGGGATTGCAACCTTTCGGTTAAACACGCTCCAACAAACCTGAAACAAAGAAAACCTGAAACCTGAAGCAAGACTTTCTATTTCTCCAATTCCAAAAAAGCCTTTCCCAGATTCTCAATAATATCTGATGCGATAAACGATTGATAACCGGTTTGTGGCAAGGCAATATCAGCAGTTAATCCGTGAAGAAAGACGCCTATTTTTGCGGCATATTTAGGTTCATAACCTTGCGCCAGAAAACTAGTGATGATTCCGGTTAAGGTGTCGCCGCTTCCTGCGGTTGCTAAAGCAGCATTTCCTGTGGTGTTTTCGTAGATTTGATTTTTATTGATAATGTAAGTTGGTGCGCCTTTCATGACGATGATAACTTTATACTTTTCAGAGAATGCGATTGTTTTCTGAAACTTTTCAGATTCTGAATTCCACTTGCCTATTAAACGTTCCAGTTCTTTTGGATGTGGTGTCAGAATCGTGTTGTCAGGAACTAATTCTAACCAGGATTGATTTTCGGCTAAGATATTCAACGCATCAGCATCAAGAACAAGAGGTGTTTTATTGACTCTTAAAAATTCGAATACCGCTTTTTGTGTGCCTAACTCCTTCCCTATTCCGGGACCAATCGCGATGGCTTGTGGCTGAATGGGAAGATGAATATTGGTAATAAAATTGGCATTTTCATCTGTGACTACCATAACCTCAGGAATTGAGATTTGCAGAATTTGATAACCACATTTTGGCGTATAAGTAGTTACGAGTCCGCAACCTGATTTTAAGCAGGATTTTGATGCTAAAACGGCTGCTCCTATTTTGCCATAACTTCCGGCAATAATCACCGCATGACCCTGAAGTCCTTTATGTGTATGAGGATTTACGGGCTTGTAGAATTTTAGAATTTCTTCTTTGGTGATTAAAAGCGGATCTTTCATTTGGCTTATTTATCTAATTGTTTTAATTTTTTAATCACTTTTTGATTCTAGTTGATGCTTATTTATGACGCGGATGAAACGGATTTACTTCGTAAAAACGGAGATAAAAACGAATTTTTTAATTAGCTGACGTTTCATCTTCCAACTTAATTTTATGATAATAAACGTTTTTGTTTATAATTATTTTAACACATAGAAACATAGATTTTAAAGCTTAAAAAAGTCGTTTCACTTGCATTAACACATCCCGATAGCTATCGGGACTATGTGTGAGAAACGAGTTTCTTTTTGATTTACTTTTTCAAAATCATACAAGCTATGTTTCTATGTGTTCAATTAAATTTTCATTTATTTACCCCCAACGGATTAATTAAGGTTATTAAAGTTACGCAAAAAATGAAGAAGAAAGTGTTTCATGTTTCCCAAAATCTCTAGCCCTGATAGGAGCGATATCCTTTTGTTTTTTTCTTTAAAAAATAAAAGATATAGCGGATAGCAGGAAATAGCTCCTAATCATTGCGAATTTTATAATTTATTGTATTCTTTTTAGATATTTTTTGAATAAATTTGCGACACAATTTTATAAAACAACACAATGAAAAATACTGCGCTTACGCACATACATGAGAGTTTGGGAGCGAAAATGCTTCCTTTTGCAGGTTATAATATGCCTATTACTTATGAAGGAATTAACGCTGAACATGAGACGGTTCGTAACAGTGTGGGCGTTTTTGACGTTTCGCATATGGGTGAATTCTTATTGACAGGTCCAAATGCTTTGGCCTTGATTCAGAAAGTAACTTCAAATGATGCGTCGACTTTGACGATTGGCAGAGCGCAATATTCTTGTCTACCAAACAATGATGGCGGAATTGTTGATGATTTGATTGTATATAAAATGAAAGAGGAAGAGTATTTACTGGTTGTAAATGCTTCGAATATTGAGAAAGACTGGAACTGGATTTCATCGCACAATGATTTGGGTGTTGATATGAAAAACCTTTCGGATGATTATTCATTATTGGCCATTCAGGGACCAAAAGCGGTTGAGGCAATGCAGCCTTTATCTTCTATAGATTTATCGGCTATACCATATTATCATTTTGAAGTGGCTGATTTTGCAGGATTTAGTGATGTAATTATCTCTGCAACCGGTTATACGGGTTCTGGCGGATTTGAAATCTATTGTAAAAATGCTGATGCTGAAACAATCTGGAACAAGGTTTTTGAGGCTGGTGCAGCTTTTGGAATCAAACCTATTGGCTTGGCTGCCCGTGATACTTTACGTTTAGAAATGGGATTCTGTTTGTATGGTAATGATATTAATGATACTACTTCGCCTTTTGAGGCTGGTTTGGGATGGATTACAAAATTCACTAAAGAATTTACAAATTCAGAAAACCTGAAAAAACAAAAAGAAGAAGGTGTTACTAAAAAATTAGTGGCTTTTGAAATGCAGGAACGTGCTGTACCAAGACATGATTATGAAATCGTTGATGCTTCTGGTGCTGTTATTGGTGTTGTAACTTCTGGAACGATGTCGCCTTCTATGAACAAAGGAATTGGTTTAGGATATGTTACTGTTAACAATAGTGCTGTAGATACTGACATTTTTATCAGAATTAGAAAAAATGATGTTCCTGCAAAAGTGGTAAAATTACCTTTTTATAAGAAATAGATTTTTATTCAATATCTTAGAAAATGCACTACAATCAACTGTAGTGCATTTTTTTTTAGCGGAGATTCAAAGTTTACTTTTTGCCTATTTCTATATTAAAAAACAAATCGTTTATCTGTAAGATTTTTTATAGAAATTATAACTCTTAATCAAAAAATAAACGTAATTTTAATGTAAACGATGATTTTCGATCTATGAAAAAGCTCTCCCTATTATTTTTACTGACTACCAGTGTTTTATTCAGTCAGAACACCAATAACACTTGTGAAATACTAAATAAAATAAATGCCCTTATTCAAGCAGAACATATCAGGCCAAAACCGGTAGATGATAGTTTATCTGTTTTTGTTTTTGATAATCTGATGAACGAATTAGATCCTTCGAGAAATATATTTTACAAGTCAGAATATGGTGATATGTCAGAGAAATATCGTACGAATTTAGACGATTTTATTCTTAGTGATAACTGCAGTTTTTTAGATGATATAACTCAAAAATATAAAGATGGTCTTTTGAGAACTAAAGCCGTTCTGGAAAAAATACAAAAGGAACCTATCGATTATACTAAAAATGATACGATTCGATTCTATAAAAAATCATTTCCGTTTTATCTTAAAAAAGAAGATTTGGAAAAGGTTTGGTCCAAAAAAATCCGTTATCAAATTTTAGACGAAATAGCGGAAACAAGTGATAATCTGGATTCTATTAAAGCTAATTTTAAATCAATAGAATTAAAAGCTAAAAACTTGATTTTGTCAAATGAAATTTGCCGAATCAACACGCTTTTGGAAACGAACATCAAACAGGAAGAAAAGCTCTATAATTATTTCTGTACTTATTTTGATCCTCATACTGCCTATTTTAGTGATGATTCTAAAACGAGTTTCGTAGCATCATTATCAAAAGAACATTTGTCTTTGGGAATGACTGTAAACCTGAATGAAAAAAATGAAATTATTATAGCTGAACTTGATCCCAATGGCCCAGCCTATCAAACGGGACAGATAAAAAAAGGCGATCAGATTGTTTCGATATCCAATCAAAAAGAAACACTGCAGGTTTCGTGTGCTTCTTTAGAATCGATATCAACCATGATTTTGTCAGAATCTAATAAAAGCATAACACTTACCCTAAAACGAAATTCAGGGAAAAGCTTTGATGTTTTTATCGAAAAGCAAATAATGAAAGATGAGGAAAATTCTGTTTTCAGCTTCATTATTGGTAAGGATAGCAAAATAGGATACATTAAAATTCCGAGTTTCTATGCTGATTTAGATGGAAACAGCCGAAAAGGCTGTGCCGATGATGTGGCACGAGAAGTTATAAAACTGGAAAGGGACAATATAAAAGGTCTTGTTATTGATTTGACTGATAACGGCGGCGGATCGATGGAAGAAGCCATAAAATTGGCGGGAATGTTTATTGATTACGGACCACTTTCGATTGTGGTAGATAATAACCAGGTCAAATCTGTTATTAATGATCCTTACAAAGGTTTAATTTATAAAGGACCAATTGTAATTTTAGTAAACAGCAACACAGCTTCGGCAAGTGAATTTTTTGCTTCTATACTGCAAGATTATAATCGTGCTTTATTATTGGGAAGCACTACGCTTGGCAAGGCGACTATGCAAACTATACTTTCGCTTGACGAAACTAAAAACACTGATTTTCTAAAAATAACTATCAACAAATTTTACAGGGTTACCGGAAAAAGCCATCAATATAAAGGAGTGAAACCTGACGTGATGCTTCCTGAATTCTATGAAGGGGTTTACCAAAAAGAAAGTGATTTCCCGACCGCTATTAAAAATGATAGTATTGAACCGTTTCTAAAATACAAACCTTACGTAAAACGAGCTCTAATCGATAAGCTGGCAAAAAACAGTACTACAAGACTGGCAGATAATTACTTTTTTAATAACATAAATATAATAAACCAAAAAATCGATGAATTGGTAAACAAACCAAAAGCCGAAATTCCGATGACATTGGATGCTATTTTTCAACAGAAAAAAACAGTAAACTCGCTCTGGACAGAAATTAATACGTTTAATGATGAAAACAATCCGTTAGACGTTTATAACTCTACCGTAAATCAATATTTATTAAGCGTTTATCCAAACGACAAAACGATAAATCAGTACCAGATCGATCATCTTAAAACGAATCCGTACCTGAATGAAGCAGTTAATATAATTAATGATTTTAATACCGCGAAGTAGGTTTCAGGTTTCAGGTTTCAGGTTTCAGGTTTCAGGTTTCAGGTTTCAGGTTTCAGGTTTCAGGTTTCAGGTTTCAGGTTTCAGGTTTCAGGT
>NZ_JBNNFM010000061.1:0-12170 GCF_050267765.1 Flavobacterium sp. NPDC079362
AGCTCATTGATTACAGAAGAACCTATCGTTTGTGTTTGTTCTAAAACCAATCCTTTTATAGAAACCCTGAACAATCTTGCCTGAACATACTCCCAGCCCCAGCGTTTTTGTTTTTCGGCATTATGGAGTTTAATTTCCTGCATTCCGTTAATAAGTTCCATTACTTTACTCTGTTCTTGGGAAACCTCAGCAAAGCGCTTATAATCCAGCACTTCTCTTCTTTTCAGAAATAAAGTAATCCATCCAAAGTAAAGTATGCTTCCTGCAAAAAACACAAAAAATATCTGCAGGTTGAAATAGGCTAAAACTCCTCCCATCACAAACATATTAATTACAGAAAACAGCACATTTAATGACGATGTTGTCAGGATTTTTTCGATTCTGCGATGATCATTTATGCGCTGCATGATATCTCCGGTCATTCTCACATCAAAAAACGAAATAGGAAGATTCATTAATTTAATGAAAAAATCAGAAATAAGCGAAATGTTTATTCTTGTAGAAAGATGTAATAATATCCAGCTTCTTATCAGTTCTAAGCCTGTTCTTCCGGCAAAGAGAAATAACTGAGCAAAAAGAATGAGATAAATAAAATGAATGTTTTGGTTTTGTATCCCAACATCAACAATACTTTGGGTTAAAAACGGAAAAATTAGCTGAATCAAACTACTCGCTAATAAACCAATACTAAGTTGTGTCAAAAATGATTTGTATCGCAATACATATTGTGATAGCAATTTAAAACCTAACCCTTTATTTTCTTCCTTATCAAATTCAGATTGGAAAAACTTGGGCGAAGCTTCCATCAATAATGCAATTCCTTCCTGAGTGGCATCATCGGCATTATTGCCTATCCAGAATTTAAGAAAATCCTGTTTGTTGTATTCAATTAAGCCAAAAGCGGGATCAGAAACATAATAAATATTTCTTTTTATTTTGTAAAGTACTACATAATGGTTTTTATTCCAATGTATAATACAAGGTAAAGGCGCTTCATTTAATCGTTTAAGATCCATTTTTGCACCAAGCGTCCTGAAGCCAATTTTCTCGGCGGCATCACTTAAAAAAAGCAAATTACTGCCTTCGCGAGTTGTTTCGCTGCTATCTCGCAAATCCTGAATGTTAATTGTTTTTCCGTAATGTTTCGATATAATTTTTAAACACGTTGGACCGCAATCTTTAAAATCGGCTTGTCTGTAATTGGTGAATTTTTTCAATTTTAAAATATGCAGGATTTTGTTAGATTATCTTATTTCTTATATTTAAGATGATTAAGGTAGCTTTTTGTTAAGTAATACATCTTGAATTCATTAAATCTTTGCTTTTGTTTAAAATGCCTATTCATGCTCATGTGTATTAATAACCATGCATAAGATGCCATGTCAGGCACTTTGGAACTATTTTTAGAAAACTTATTTTTTAAGGAATCATTATCTAAAAAATTGCCATAATCATATTTCTCAATTTCAAATTTCATTACAGCAAAATCTTTATTAAACTCTTTTCTTAACTCACCTGTAAGCTCAAACTCCTGAGAATAATTCTTTATAACATCCTCACAATTTTGTATCATATCATCTATGGAAAAATTTAAAAAAGCTAAATAATTTTTTATTTTTAGAATTGCAGTTATTTCAACAGTTTTTTCTTCTAAATCATTATCAAGAATACGCTGTAAAAGATCACGGCTGTCCAAATTAAAAACATCTTCCGAAAATTCCATCATTTCAAGACCTCCATATCGATATAATTCTTGCTCATATGGCAATATATGATATTTGCTGATAACATTTTTTGATTTTAATTTATGAATAATATTTATAATAAATTGTTTATTTTCTATCGACTTTGTTTTAAAACGTAATCTTAAGTGTCGATCTGGATTATTATAATTTACGAAGAAAAATTGATCTGTTTTATTTTTTGCAATAATTTCATTTTGAATAATTTTAAATATTTCAGGATCAGAGTGAACATTGCAAAATACTTCTAAATAAAGCCAGTGAGATACTACCGCAGCATTTTGAGAAGTGACTTTATTGATATGGACAGCCTCATAGTTGTTGTGTGGCCTCAAATAATGTGAGTTTTTAACACTGACAACTAATTCATGTGCAAAATTTTCATTACCTCTGCTAATCGAAGGATCAAAGCTTTCGTATAAACATTCTGAAATATAAAAAAATTTGTCTGTCTTTAATTTTTCTAACAAATAAGAAATGTTATCTTGATTATCCAGATCCAAAACAACCAGTCTTCGCTTATCTAGAATTGTTATCTTTTTTGCAAACGAATACTCTATTCTCTTTTTTAATAAGTAATCACTAAATCCCGATAAATCAAAATTAGTATCAATCAATAATATTTGTGCAGGCTGAAGTAAAATTCCCTTTTCAAGATATAATCTCGGAACATACGGAATAAAATTCCTGTATAAATTAAAATTAAAATTTACTCCATAAATTTCTTTGTTGTAGAATTCGTAGTCACAAAGAAAATTATAGGCATCTGAATCAAAAAGCATTTGATTGATTGCAGATCCTTTTTTTGGTAAAACTTCCTTTTGGTGCTGTTTTGAAATTAGTGAAATGTTTTTGCCATGAAGATGAATAAAAAGATCCGACAATAAAATAGGATTACCTGCTTCTGTATACGATGCATTGATAGGAATACAGTAATCATAACGCTGCTCTACAGGCGCAACATTTATACTTCTAAAACTGCCCACGCACTTAATGTCGGCAACAATTTTACTTTTATGAATCTCTTTTTCGTAATTCACAATATCCTCACATGCATCTTTTGTAATATCACTAAATCTCGAAATTAAGTTCAGAGCAGATGGATCTCCCATGCCTAGTACATATATAATTGATTCTCCTGACTTTTTGCAAATTAAAGTTTCTAAAATTACATTAAACGTCACAGGTAATTTAGAGGCTTTTATGTCTATATTATCGCTGACAGGCAGATTTAAAAATAGCTCGCTGTTATCAGAAGCTATAATTTTCAGGAGGATATCCTGATGGAGCTTCAATTCTTTTTCCTCTTTTAAAGCCCTGTAATTTATACCCGAATAAGGATTAAAAATATCATTTAAGGGTATGAAGCCGTCGTTATATTTCTCACTTAATTTAGCATTGAATTTGTTTAAATTATCATTTATAATAGTAGTTTGTGAATTATAATTTACGGTAAAGTCTATATATTTCTGTATTTTGCTCTGAATTTCAAAATCTAAACTCCCACCCTCTGTTTCAAAAGAATTAATGGCATAAAAATTTTTAGGCCTGTCATTCTCTTCAAAAAAATCATCTTGTTCTTTTATATAAGTTTTGATAAAATTTGTAAGTTCCTCTTTGGTTTCTATCAGATGTTCTTTCTTCTGCACCAAGCCAGAGAGATATGCAGCATATGGACTGTTCAGTTTACCCGCATATGACTCGTACAAAAAGAATTCTATAATCAGTCCTGTTTCAATAATCTCCAGTAAAAAAGTCTCAACTTCTTCAGTATCGAAACCTTGCGAGATAAGGTCTTCGATAACCAAATCCATTTTTTTAGGATACTTAAACTGATCTAACAGCCACTGCAAATCTTCGTCTACATCAAGTTCAGTATAGTTAAGTTCTATTTTATCATCCGCTTGATTTTTAGATTTATAAAAATTTAATTTTTCCTTATCCATAAAATAAACAGATGGATTAACACAATAATTTAAATGCTTCCAATTGTCAGATGGACCTTCATTTAATTTTGACGAAATAAAAAAATTGTCATATTTAACCAAAAAACGCAAAGAATCATTTTTAATAATATTGGTTTCAGTATCCCATTGCAGCGTACCAACACTGTTAAAAACACCAAAAGGAGTTGGATTAAAATGTGCTCGCAAAAAATAATTAGACAAAGATGCCTCTGTTTTTTGTGTCCTGTTTTTGCTTAGAGCATTGTATAAACTTCCCGAGGCAGTCAACAGACAAAGATTAAACAGCTCATTGTTCTCAAAGAAATCAGGCAGATCGTGTTTATTCAGGTCGTAGGATTGAATAGAAAAATTAGCAACCCGTTTAATAATGTTATTAAAAAAAATCATTTTTTGTATACTTTTTATAAATAATAATGACTAGTAAAGGTTGAAAGTCTCCAGCCATTTTGTATCCGCTTTTTTTTCCATAGTCAACAATGTCAATCCAATTCCTGCAGATCCCAGTAAAAGATTATTTTCTGCATGGTATCTTTGATTTAAATTGTCATAACAAAGAAATTCTTCAAAATTATTGGTCTGCTTTTGTAATATGACAAACCACTGCTCTATGGCCAAACTGTAATCGAGACTATATTTTTTAGCCGCTAAATAATACTGAATTAAAGCTCCGGCAGAACCATGGCAAAAACCGCTGTCATTAATTCCTGAATCTTCAAAACTTATTTTTGAACTGTTGTTCATCAATGAAATTGACTCGTTTACTAAATCATCATCGTTTAGAAAGACACCTGTATTATAAAGCGCATTTGAAATACCTAAATCACCCTGGCACCATGATAATCTAGAAGGGATAAATTCATTTGACTGCAATGAAAATATATTTGCAAAATACTGCTTAGATTCATTATCGTATTTTTTATAAGACATTAGAAAATCAACACAAATTCTTAAAGGTTTACGAATATCTATTTCCAATCCTTCAACATTTTTTTCCATGTAAATTAAAAAATTCAAATAACCTGCAACACCATGCGCAGCACCAAATGAATAATATTCTCCACGATTTTCTGATGATTTTACTAAAACATTTTTAAAATCTGCATTTATTTTCGAAATTAAATCGTGTGAAAAATGCTGTAAAACTTTAAAAATATTTTGGTTTTTACTTACCTTATATCTTTCTATAAAATACATCGATATACCCATTGACTCGTGCAAAAAATCAAAATTATTTGACTCATACAGCAACTTAAATTCTTCTAGTAAAATACCGTCGATAGTCTCAAAATACTCTTCATCTATATCAATACTTTTATTTTGAAGACGCAATAATGCTATCCCATATCCTGCAAACCCCGAGCAAAGGGAAACAGAATCAACTCCCTCTTCAATCAATTGGTTCGCTTTTTCTATAATTGCCAATAATTTATTTTCGTATTCCTCAATTGGATATGCTTGGTGCAGATAGTCGTAAAACAGTATCATTCCGGATAATCCAACATATAATCCAACACTATTATTTTGGTCAAAAGAACCCCAAATGTCCTTTTCAATTTTTATTATATTATCTTTCATTATTTGAAATGATATATTTTTTATTTAACAATGCCTTAAAAACCATACTTATTATTTACAAAAAGAATCGCTTTATCCAGCACTTCATCTTTTCCCTGCTGAATACCCAAAATTGTTGGTTTTACTTCAACGTCAATAGGTATGCCGATTCGCTGTGTTTCTTTTTTATTAGGATAAAAGACTCCTTGTGAAGTAAAGGATGAATTGAAATCTTTAATTATTGTAAACGAATAATTTGCACCATCTGCTCCAGATGTCTGACTGCCTATTATTGTAGTTTTCGGAGCTGTCTGGAAACTCATAACAGTATATTCTGCATGACTTAATGTTGTTTCATTTACCAATACAATGACTTCGCCTTTATAATAGTCACTATTTGTTTTACCGCATTTATCCATTTCATTTTTCCAAATAAAACGTCCGGGAAAACTTAAATCCTGAAAAATAAATTTTGATATATTCCTTGGCTCGGGATTTAAATAATCATTGATATATCGATGCGTCCCCTTTGGTCTGTTTCTCACATCAAAAATAATTGCTTTTGTATTTTTAAATTCTTCCATCATTATTTTGACATCGTCAACTTCTAGTTTACCCATGTTGACATAACCAATGTTGTTTTCCAAAAGCTTCCATTTAGGTTTCGAATTTATTTTTCTTTCAAAGCTCCCTGCCTCATAACGGTGAATTTTCTTTACACCAGACTTATTGTCTCTGATGTATTCAATTTCCAGTTCATCAGTATTTCCATTTAATGCTACCCAGCCGAGATTTGATAAAGCAGCCGGTTTATTAGAACCTTCAAGATATTTTTGAATCTCTTTTGTTATTTGAGGAATTGTCTTACCATTAATCTTAGTTATCAAATCGCCCACTTTTATATCGTCAATTTTCGCAACAGAATCGTTAACTAATTGTGTAACAATTATTTTTTTATCAATTATTTTTGTTCCAAAAGCAGGATATTTTTCTCCCCCTAAATAATTCATCATTTTCATATTGAAGGTCGCTGCATGACTATCATTTAATTTTACAGAAAGCTCACGCATTGCCATAGTAAAATCTTCTTCTGAATCTGGAGTGCTAATATGGGGTAAAATTTCAAGCAATGCATTATCCCAATTTTGATCCATTTGATATTTATACGGAAAGAAATATTCTACATAATTCCAATATCTAAATAATGCTAAAATGCGCAGATTTAGATTTTGCCATTGAAAATCGGGGTACTCGTTCTCGTTAGTAAATTTCAGGTGCACCTCTGCTTCCTCATTGTAAAGAACATAATAGTTTTGTCCCTGAAATCTATTGTCTGCTATAAATTGCAACTTTTCAGAAAGTTCTTTTGAAAAAAATTTATGTTTTGTAATCCAATCCAGGTTTAAGTTTTTATTAAAACAACTTGCTTTTTCATGTAATTCCAAAATTTTAGTGGCAGGCACAACTCCCTGACTAGAAATCCAACTTTCTAAAACTGCTGAAAATTCCTCCTTACTTTTGGCATTTACAATTTCTGGCAATACCTTAAAAAGCTGTTCGTCCCAATTTGTTTTACCACTTGCAATTACAGGATGGTAATACTTCAAAAAGCCCCAAACTTTACAAGTAGTAGCTAACTTTTCTATTTCACTAATTTTGGCATTACCCGATATTGTATACAGTAATACTATAAAAAGCAACAAAATCTTTTTTTTCATTGAGTAAATATTAATTTAATAATTTCTAGTAGGAGGAATTTTAAAAAAATGGTATTTCAAAAACCATCAATTATAATTTCTTAAAAGATTATACATCATTTGTCTTTTTTGAAAATAAGGGCGACATACTGTATTTAAAAGAAATCTTGATTAATTTTAATTACAAGAGGCCGTTCAATTATTTTTGAGCTTCAATAAATTCTAATGCCCGGTCCAAAATTTCATCTTTTCCTTCCTGAATTCCTTTGATAGTGGTTTTGACAGCAATATCTGGTATGATTCCAACTCTTTGAGTTTCATGTTTATCGGGATAATAAACCCCTATCCCAGTAAATCTTGTATAAAAAGCTTTAATTAAATCAAAATCACTTACATTTCCATCAGCTCCCGCAGTCTGGCTGCCAATAATAGTTGTATTATCAGCAGTCTTAAAGCACATCGCTGTCCATTCAGCCTGGCTCAAAGTCTCTTCATTTACTAATACGACAATTTTACCTTTGTAATTATCATTATTTTCTAAACCTGTTATTGATGGCTGGCTCCACTTATATCTGCCTGGATAAGTTAAATCTGGTTTGGTGTAAACAACAAATTCTTTTGGCTTGGAATTTAAGAAATTTGATATTTCCTTGTAAGTTCCATTGGGATAATTTCGAAGGTCGAAAATAATTGCTTTGGTCAGTTTTAATTTTTCAATCATTGAAGGAACATTTTTAATTTTTAAAAGCCCCATGTCAACGTATCCAATATTATTATTTAGAATTTTAAATTTTTCTTTTATTTCCGCATGTCTATATTCATTCCTGTGGGCATCATGAACTTGATACCAATTTATCATTTTACTTTTATACTGACCATCCTCTAAAAATTCTAATTTAACATTATCCGAATATCCAGATAAGATTGGCATCTCTAGATTTTTCAAATAAAAAGCTTCATTTGAACCATTAACAATCTCTTTGTTTTCAGATATAATTTCTTTGATGGTCTTATCATTAATCTTTGTAATAACATCTCCTACTTTTATATCATCTGCTTTGGCAAGACTATCACTCAAAATCTTTGTTACAATTATTTTATCATCGATAATTTTACATTTAGCAGGAAAGTAATTAATATTTTTTTTCTGCTCATCTTCTTTAATAGGATATTTATAAAATATAGCATGAGAGTCATTAAGTCTGACAGTTAATTTTTTCATCGCAGTGTAAAAATCATCTTCATTTTCGGCATTTATAAAAATAGGCACCATTTCCTCTAAAGTGGTATTCCAGTTTTTATCCATTAAATATTTATATGGAAAAAAATACTCCATTAAATTCCAATACATAAACAGTACCTGAAGCCTTGACTCTTTGCTATTTGGCTGAAAATTGGAATAATTCTCATTTTGCAGCAAAACATTTCCAGCATTAAATGTTGTAATGTAATATTGATCTCCCTGAAATCTGTTTTGTTCTATAAATTTTAATTTTACTGCCAAATTTTCAGAAAATAGTTTTTTATTTTTAATCCATGATAAATCAAAGTTTTTGTCAAAATATTGTACATCTTTGGGTAAAGCGATTGGAGTAGCTGCGGGCACTTCTCCTAAAGAGTCGATCCAGTTTTCAAGTACAAGCGAAAACTCATCTTTTGTTTTTGCCTGATAAATTTTTGGCAGCATTTCAAGAAGCTGTTTATCCCAATTAAAATCACCGTGAGCAACTTTTGGATGATAGTATTTTAAAAACCCCCAAACTTTACAGGTTGCTGCTAATTTTTGAGTTTCTGAAAAATTAGTCTGACTATGAATGCTTTGAGTAATTATCAGTATGATAATTAACAATATTTTTTTCATCTGATAATATCTTTTATTAAAAAGGAAATATGACAATCTCTGTAATTCACTAAAAAAAATCCCATATTCTCGATGTTTCTAACAATACTTAGCATATACGATGCTAAGTATTGACATAGCGAATCTTAAATTTAATTTTTAGTCTAAATATTAAAATTTCATAGTATAACACCACATTACGTACGAAGTTGAAAGACGATTACATTGATCAGAAGTTTCCAATCCATATCCGCCTTTTATACTTTTCTTTTCCGCATCGCTTAGTTTTACAACTTTCATGTTTTTTAAACTTAATTTTTTCATAGTTACATTACTTTTAAATAATTAATAAATGTTTGATTTTATTCATTTAAAATGAAATAAGCCGATAATCAGTTTTGCATGTCAGCATCATTCTGCTGAAAAAGTCAATACTTAGCATTTGGAATGCTAAGTATTGCTTTGGGTAAAGTAATATTGAATACTATTTATTCTCAAAAATGGTATAAATTATCCTTTAATTTAATTGGTATTAATGTACATTACACCATTGAACGTATGGCCCTGAAGTACGATTACATTGCTCAGATGTTTCCCAATTGACAGCATAACCACCTTTTATTGATTTTTTTTCCTGTTCAGTAAGTTTTACAACTTTCATGTTTTTTAGGCTTAATTTCTTCATGTTTAAATTTTTTTAATGTTAATAAAAATTTTTAATTAAAAATATCTCTAGATTTCTAAAAATCTCAGAAACTACGTGCACTTAGCTTTAATTTTTCAAAAATGTGTGAGATTATTTTGATCAAAAATATAATTATAAACCATAAAAAAAAATAATAATTCATTTTTTTTAGAAAAAAAATATATTTTATTTAATTTTTTATGATTAAAATTATATCTAAATTAAATATAACCTTAAATATTAAGTACCTATAAAAGAAAATTCTGATATTCATTTTAGTGTTATTTTCAAAACTTTTAAAAGAAATATTTTTAAATAGATTACAAAAAGACAAATACACTTATTTAAAAAATGCAGATTAAATCTTAAAAGTTAATAAAATGTTAATTTCTTACTCGCTATACAATTAAGTAATGATATTCGCACACGTTAATTCTATGCTGAAGTATCTTTATTTATTTATAGTTTTATAGTTTGTGGTATTTAAGATCATAAATTAATCAGTTTCATTTTAGCATTTAACTTATAACCATAATTATTAATAAATCAAGTCCATTTATTTTACTTAATGCGACAAATTATTTAATTCTTTTTTAATTTACATTTTATGACGAAAATTGCTTTAATTAATTGTTACATTGGTCCGTTTCCCTGGTTTTTTAATTTCTTTTTAAAATCTTGTGAATCCAATCCAACAATTGATTTCTTACTTTTCACAGATAATATTATAGATTACAAAACTCCTCATAACGTTAAGATTATTCCTATCACTCTTTCAGATTTTAATCAGTTATCTACTGCAAAATTAGGGTTTGAAATTGAAGTTGAGAAGCCTTACAAGCTTTGTGACTATAAACCTGCTTTTGGCGTAATATTTTCATCTTATCTGACTAAATATGATTTTTGGGGTATTACAGATTTAGATGTTATTTACGGTAGAATTAGAGAATTTATGACCGAGGAAGTATTCGAAGAATTTGATATTATATGCGTTAGACATGATTTTATAACTGCATGTTGTATGCTTTTTAGAAACAATGATTATATTAATAATTTGTTTAAAAAAAGTAAAGACTATCATTTGATTTTTACCTCGCAGAAAAATTACGCATTTGATGAGACTAATTTTGAGCAAGAATCAATTTTTGAAAAAGAAGATATTTTTTCAATTGATTGCGAAATTGAAAGCATGCAACATATAATTCTTAATGAAGAACGAGAAGGTAGACTAAAATCTCATTTTGACTTTTTACTTTGTGAAGGCACAGCAGGAGAATTATTATGGGATAATGGGTTGTTTAGCTACAAAGGAAAGCTTGAAATAATGTTATATCATCTGCTAAACTATAAAGGCAATATTTTCTCAAACAATACTATGAAGTGGGATCAGATTCCGGATGTCTTTTACATTGACAAGTATGACTTTCGCAAAAATAACTCATTCTTATCTCGTTTTAAAGCAAACTATACTGATAACTTGAGACCTAAAATTTGGAATTCTTTTAAAAGATTAGATGCTATTATCTCCATGAAAGTATTCAATAGAACTGTTAATTGTATTGAAGAGGGCGAGTATATGTATTACCTGAGTAAAATGAAAATTGTAATAACCAAAAATGGCCCAAAAGGAGAGAATTTTTTAAAATTTGCAAATTCAAAACATTCTCGACTTTATCAATTAACTTTTAATAAAAAATATTTTTTTGCTGAAAACTTACCATTTATTTTTAGATTAGAAGGTGATAAAGAAACTCATACTAGTTTTAATTTAATTTCCGATATAGGTTATGGAAATGTTTACAACAAAAAAGCAAATTAAGAGAGGAAATAAGTATTTAAGCTAAAAAACAAACTACTTGCAAGAAGATTTCTTTAAAGTTTTAATATATACTTCTACTTACAAATAAAGATTTCTAAGATTGTCCACATTTATTCTTGAGTTTTTAATTAAATTGAAAATACTTAGCAAAAATAATGATAAGTGTAGCGTTATTTCTAAAATTACTTACTGAATTTCTTTCACTGATAATTTCCTATAAAACTGTTGCGTTAGACAAAGATGAATTCTGATCCTGAAATGTCATCCCGAGGATTGTTCTCACAATGATTGTATCCTAAAGTAGCCGTTGATTCATCTTTTGGTGTTATTTTCCTTTAAATTTATATATTTTTTGATTACATATCAAGCTGATTAGAAATAAATTTCCTAATGAAAGTAAATGGTTGGTCTTTAGATGAACAATAGCTTAAATACTTGTTTAAAAATTAGATTGTAAAAGATTAATATCTGCGATCTATTCCAATTAAACAGAACCTAAATAAATTTATGGAAATAAGTGTTTAAAAAGTAGCTGTCTCAAAACTGAGTCAGCTACTTTATTTTAGTTTGTATTTTTATTAACAATTTTGTAAATTTAATCAGTGTTAAGTAACTGATTATATATGAGATTCAAACATTATAACCAACAACAAACGGTACTTTTGCCTTATTCGTTTGATGATTTAATTCCACAGGGACATCCGGTTCGAGTAGTTGATCAGATTGTCGAGTCAATAAATATCCAGCCTCTTTTACAAGCCTACAGTAAAGTAGATATTCCGACGAAAGTACCCCACGATTCCGCGACAATGGTCGCCACTTATTCCGACGCAAAGTACGCCAGTCAAATCGTCCTTTATCATCAC
>NZ_JBNNFM010000062.1:0-11887 GCF_050267765.1 Flavobacterium sp. NPDC079362
GTAATTTCTTTATATCAATTTCAGTATTCTTTTTAAATTGACCGTAAAAATAGCCATTGCACCTTGCATACTATCCCATAAGATGTTGCTCTGTCTTTAGCAAGAAAAAGATTGGAAGGACAGCGGGAAATAGCTTCAAAAAAATCTAATAAAACTTTATCTCTGCAAATCTTCTCGTATAGAGTTAATTATGAAAATATATCGCAGAATTGTATAACGACTAATTTATGGTTTTTGAGGAATTTTGATATAACAAATTTCTAAGTTATTAACCTCAAAATTTTTCAGTCATGCCAGATGCAAGAATTAAAAACGAAAAACAATATCAAGCACTTTTAGAAATTGGGTATAGTAAAGAAAAAGCAGCCCGAATTGCCAATACGCCAGATTCTGGCGAAAAGGGCGGAAGAGCAAAACCATATGACGAATGGACAAAAGCTGAATTATACGAACAAGCCAAAAAAGTTGGAATCGCAGGACGCTCGTATATGAGCAAAAAGAATCTGATTCATTCGTTGCAAAATAACTAAAGAAGGTTTACAAAAAAAAAAACATTTTTTTTACATCAAGCACTATGCGTTTTTTAGATAAGTGAAACGACTTTTTTTTAAGCAAACAAAAGATATGGTTTTATGTATTTAAAGATGTTTGAATAATCGAAACCAACATTAGTAAAATAGAGTTTAAAAATATAAATGCCACAATAAACAAACAAAACGATCATGAATGCAGCTGCAAAAACCGAAAAACTAATGAATCAATTGATCAAAACACCGCATTTGGTAATTGATAAATTAGATTTAGTTTATGTAAACAATCAAAAGTTGCCTATAGAACGATGCAAATGCGATGATGGATTTGTTTATAAAAAGAATGGACGGTGTATTAAACAAAAAAGCGAACTGAAACGCTTTAGCAGTTTGGTGCTTCCGCCGGCTTGGGTAAATGTTCAGATTTCGGATTTGCCAAACGGACATTTGCAAGCAGTGGGTTTAGATGTGAAAAATCGAAAACAATACAGATATCATCCTAAATGGAATTTGATCCGCAATCAGACCAAATTTTATAAAATAGCCGAATTTGGAACTAAGTTGCCTTTGATTCGAAAACAAGTCGATGAAGATCTTGAAAAGAAAGAATGGTCTAAAGAGAAAGTGGTTGCTCTTGTGATTCGATTGATGGAGGAAACACACATTAGAATTGGAAACGAGAAATATGCCAAAGACAATAAATCATACGGATTGTCGACTTTGCGAAAACGCCATATCAATATCAATAAAAATACGCTTCGGTTTGAATTTACAGGAAAAAAAGGGGTACAGCATACAATTACGACCCGAAATAAAAAATTAGTAAAATTAGTTAGTCGCTGCGAGGAAATTCCGGGTTGGGAAGTTTTTAAGTATTATGATAAAAACGGCGAAAGAAAAGTGCTCGACAGCCATATGGTCAACGAATATTTGCATGAAATCTCAGGAGAATATTTCAGCGCCAAAGATTTTAGAACCTGGGCAGCATCGATTGTGTTTTTTGAAACTTTGATGGAGATAGGAACTACAACAGACGAAAAAGAAATTAAAAAAAATATTTTATCTGCCTTTGATACAACGGCCAAAGCCTTGGGAAATACCAGAAATGTATGCAAGAATTACTATGTTCATCCGTTATTGGTTTCGACCTACGAAGATGGTTCGATCCAGCAATATTTTGATCGGGCAAAAAAATGCCGAAGCACGAAGGAACATTTTTCGCATAGCGAAATTGCGTTTTCAGAACTTATTCAGAACTATCAGATCAATTTATTGTAAATCAGGTTTGATAGCACTAAAAAAATAATGTTTAGAGTTAATACATCTCTTTAAAAAGTATGAAATTTGAGTAACAAACAAAATCATTATCAACTAAAAAACACAAGCTTATGTTACGTTATACAGTCATTTTTATTATTCTTGCGATCATCGCCGGAATATTTGGTTTTGGAGGAATTGCTGCAGGAGCCGCAAGTATTGCCAAAGTTTTATTCTTCATATTTTTAGTCTTATTTATTATATCACTAATTAGCGGAAGAAAAAGAATTTAGTCAGCAAATAAATAACAATTAAAAAACGACACATATATCTCGGTAAATGTGTCGTTTGCATTTAAAAAATAAATATTATGGGAACTAAAAGTGGTGCTTATCAGGATGTCTACATAAAAAGAGACAGTGAAATGGTGAGTTTAAAAAACGATGTAACAGATTTTTGCGAGAAATATATAAAACCTGTACATCCTGAAAATTGGGATTGGTCGACACGTGATTTCGAAAATCCTGACAATGACCCTACAATTGCCGAAGCAAGGGCGATAGGAAATGTCGTTTTTAACGATTTAAGCGATCAAAAAGAAACAGATGTTGATTTGTCTACCATGAACAATGTTGAGTCGATTAAGGCTTATTTAAATCCAAAAAGCAAATACCACGCTTTTAATATGGAAGAATTTGCTTTTGCGTTGAAAGTAGAACTCGAACACGGAAAAATTAAGGATGTTAATGTAACCAATAATCATCCGTTTTTAACAGCAATGATAGCATTGGCGCATATGACCGAAAGTCTGACGTACTACAAAAGACTGAAAGTAATGGAGGCAGAAGGTGAAATTTATGAAATCATGCGTAAAATCGATAAAGTCACAACAGGAAAAGATAAACTACTGGAAGAACTAATTAAAGCCGAAGAAGAACTAAAAGAGGCAAGGGCAGGACTGGCAGAACGCCTGGAAAAAATGGACGATATCCCGGTTCTTGAAATTATTGGGGATTAGTTTTTTTTAGGTTCAAAATCACAAAGGTTCAAAGCAGCAAAAGACAAAGTATAGAAACTTTGAACCTTTGCGACTTTGAACCTTTGTTCCTTTTTAATTTTTTGAAAAAAAATTAAAACTTCCTCGGATATTCTACATCTTCTTCCTGAACATCATCTTCGATGTATTCATCCTCTTCTTCATCCTCGTCGTCATCGATATCGTCCAGATCATCTTCGGTTTCATTTAAGTCTTCCTCTTCTCTTTCCAGAGATGCCTCAGACGGATTATCAAGTTCGTCATTTACATCATCGACATTGTTGCCGTTCTGATCCAGTTTTTCTTTGTATAAATCATCGCTATCATGCTTTAGATCATCTTCGTCATGAAAGTCATCGTTCAGGTCTTCTTCGTCATCAAGTTCATCTGGATTTGGTTTATCGGGATTATGACCATTTCTAACGGTATAACCACGTTCAGCGATTTCTTTGTTACTATCATCGCCTTCTTTCATTTCATCGATATTATACATTTCTTCGTTCATAAGTGTATTTTTATCTGTCGTATCTGGATTCTGATTTCTAGGATCTCTATTTCCTTTAATCATGCTGTTTTTTTGATCTGTAGTATTCATGATTTCTGTGTTTTAATATTTTTATATTACAAATCTATAACGAAACCCACCGATTGTATTATAAAATTATGTGATGTAATTGTATAATTAACAGATGGTTATATTTTATTTAAGTTTACAACAAAAAAAAGACCGATATGTAAATAACAGTCTTTTGTGTTTAGTATGTTCAGAAACATTAGTTATCGTTTCTTTCTAAATCATCATCATCAAAATGATCTTCGTCTTCGATATGTTCTTCGTCATCCAGATTGTCAACATCAATAATTTCAAATTCTTCGTCCTGATTATTGTTGATGTAGTCGTCCTCATTTACTGCCTGTTCTTCATTTGGGATATTTTCATTTCTTGCAATATTGTCTTTCTTAAGAAGATTGTCAATCGCATTATCAATTAAAATAGCCGTATCAACATCTAAATGTCCCCTTTGATATTTTTGTTGAAAGTAAAGTTCAGCTTCCTGATAGGTATAGTCTGTATATGTTTTCATTGTAATATGTTTTTTTAATATTGATACTACAAATCTATCTCTCAAAGCAAAAAAATGTCTTACAGAATTCTAAAATCTAATTGTATAATATACAGGTGCTTAGAATGAAATTTTAACTTATAATAGTATAACCGGCCTGATAATCAAGATGGTAATTTTATCAAATATTAATTAACAAAAATTATTACCATGAAAAGTACAGATAGCAAAAAAGAGACAGCTTCTAAACCAGAAGTAAAAAAAGGAGCTACAAAAGCAAAGTCAGATGCAGCGTCAGGACTGACAGAATTATTTGAAGATGGATTAAAAGACATTTACTGGGCCGAAAAGGCTTTGACCAAGGCAATACCTCTCATGACCAAAAACGCAACGTCAGAAGAGCTAATAGACGCTTTAAACAATCATTTGATCGAAACCGAAGAACATGTAACAAGATTAGAGAAGGTTTTTGCGCTAATTGGTAAAAAAGCTTCGGCAAAAAAATGCGATGCGATGGCCGGCTTAATCGAAGAAGGGAAAGGCATTATTGAAGAAACAGAAATTGGAGTTGTGCGTGATGCAGGTATTATCGCGGCAGCACAAAAAATAGAACATTACGAAATTGCTACATACGGAACTTTAAGACAATTTGCAGAAACTCTTGGTTTGCCTGAAGCTGCCACAATCTTAGAACAAACACTTGACGAAGAAAAAGGAGCTGATAAAAAACTTACAGAAGTGGCTGTAAATGCCGTAAATCTTGAAGCTGCAGAAGCAGATTAATTCACAACATAAATATCCTGAAAAGTGCGACCGCCAGGTTGCACTTTTTTTAGTTTATAAATTTAAAATTGATATTATGCCAGAAGGTCCGTCTATAATAATTCTAAAAGAAGAAGTACAGCAATTCGCGGGACAAAAAATAATCGAAGTTGATGGAAATAGTTCTATTGACATTGAACGTCTCAAAGACAAAACAATTCTTGATTTTAAAACATGGGGAAAACATTTTTTAATTTGTTTTGATGATTTCACCGTTAAGATTCATTTGCTCATGTTTGGAACATATCGAATAAACGAACGCAAAGAAACCAAGCCAAGATTGAGTATGATTTTTTCTAACGGAGAATTGAATTTTTATACATGCTCAGTTAAAATTCTCGAAGGCGATATTAATCTTTATTACAATTGGAGCGAAGATGTAATGAATGAAAAATGGAATCCCAAAAAAGCAAAAAAAAGTTTAGATAAAATTCCGGACGAAATGATTTGTGATGCAATCCTGGATCAGAATATTTTTTCGGGAGTAGGGAACATTATTAAAAATGAAGTTTTGTACCGATGTAAAATTCACCCCGAATCTTTGATTGGAAAAATCCCGTCTAAAGATTTAAAAAATATTATCAACGAATGTTCGATTTATAGTTTTGAATTTCTGGATTGGAAGAAAAACTATGAATTAAAAAAACATTGGCTCGCTTACACCAAAAGTGTTTGCTTGCGATGCAATCTTCCCATTCACAGGAAACACACAGGGAAGAGAAATCGCAGAAGTTTCTTTTGTACCAACTGTCAAAAACTACACGTATGAAAAATCAGGTTTTAATAGGCTGCTCAAGTTTCAATAATCGCTTTTGGAGAGGGATTTTCTATCCTGACAACTTGTCATCTTCTAGATGGTTTGAGTTTTATTGCCAGTACTTTAGCACGTATGAGTTCAACGGAAGCTTTTATAAGTTTCCAACAGTTAGAATATTTGAAAACTGGTACAAAAAAACACCCGAAAATTTCATTTTTTCCGTAAAAGCACCAAAAGAAATTACGCATATTAAGAAATTTTCTGATTGTCAGGACCGTATAAATGAGTTCTATAATGTATGCAAAACAGGTCTGAAAGAGAAATTAGGCTGTATTTTATTCCAATTTCCTCCCAGTTACCAATTTAGCACCGAAAAGCTCCATCAAATCATCTCTAATTTAGATTTAAACTTTCAAAACGTGATCGAATTTCGTCATGAAAGTTGGTGGAATGAAGAAGTTTGGAATGCATTTCGAGAAAATAATATTACGTTCTGCAGCGTCAGTCATCCGCAATTACCGAGCACTATTTTTAAAGATTTTCCGCTAATTTTTATTAGATTACATGGAAAACCCAAAATGTTTTACTCCAGTTATCTGCCTAAAGAGTTGCTTTATATAAAGGAAGTAATACATTTAAAATCAGCATTTGTGTATTTTAATAATACTGCAAGTGAGGCAGGGGTCCTGAATGCTTTAGAACTAAAACATATGTTGGAATGATGTTTTTGAGTATTTGAAAAATTTAACTGTAAAATACTATGGTATTCGATCAGAATTTATCAATTTATGAACAAGAGAATCGTATTTAGCATTCGAAGTATAGTATTTTAATCAGGTGCAATTCTCACTTCTGTCAATACGATAAAAAAAACACAATCTTGGTCATTTCTACAAAGGAGAAATCGCATCTAATATTCGACAAAAAACGCAATCTCTGTCATTTCGATGCAGGAGAAATCGCATCCAATATTCGACAAAAATGCTTCAATCTAGTGTGATCTCTCCTCTATCGAGATGACAAAAAAACGCAATCTGTGTCCTTTCGACGAAGGAGAAATCACATCCAATATTCGACAAAAATGCTTCTAATCGAATGCATTTTTTTCTTGATTGCGATCATGAAAACCCAATCTGTGACATTTCGACGAAGGAGAAATCGCATCCAATATTCGACAAAAAATGCTTCCAATCTAGTGTGATCTCTCCTTGGTCGAGATGACAAAAAAACACAAAAAAAAGATCGGTAGTTTCTATTTTAGAAACTACCGATCTTTTTTTTACTTTTTAAATACTACAATTTCAAAGTGCCTTCAATCCCGTCGTCCATGGTTTTTCCGGTTACAAAAGCAGTTGCCATTTTTGCTATGGCGACCATTTTTCCGTTTTTATTGTTCCAGTAATAACCATCTTCCGGAACTACCTTAATAACACTTAAGTTGGGATCATCTTCGCCTTCGGGCATCCAAACTTTTACAATTGGATCGTACAATTCTTTAATTGTTTCCCTATCATATGATATACTTGCGCTCCCATGCAGTGTCAGGAATTTATCGTGTGGCTCAGAGAAAAACAGTTCGACTTGCGGGTTAAGGCTTATCTCTGCATTTACGTTGCTATTTCTGTCAGATAAGAACCAGAGCTGACCTAAATCGTCAATTTTCTGGACTGACATTGGGCGTGATTGCAGTCTGTATTCATTATATGTACAAAACATACACGTTTTTATGTTTTCTGCAAGATTTTTTATTTTATCTACAGCAAATTCGTTTGTAAGGTCTTTATGATCTCCCATGACTTTATTTTTTATAATTTATAACTGATTAATTTGTTAATACGCTCATTTTATGAGTAATATGTGTGTGATTTTTGTTTAACACTACATACTAACAAAATTCAGATTTTTGCAGCTTTTGAGCTTACACAATTAGATTTAAAAATTATGAGATTTCAATTACTAAATTTTTATTTGTTACTCTAAAAGCAATTGATTTTTCTATAAATTTGGTTATCTTTGAGGGAGAAAACACCCAATTTACAAATAACACATGACTGATTTTACTATATTTTATACTGATGATGATGAAGATGATTTGAGCATTTTTACAGATGCAGTAGAGTCATTGCCAAAAAAAATTACACTTCAAACATATAGTGGGGGAGAAAAATTATTAGATGCTATTTATAATCCGCCACCTACGCCGCATGTAGTTTTTTTAGATTTGAATATGCCAGGAAAAAACGGATTCGATGTTTTGACTGAGCTTAGAAATTCTGAAATAAAAAATGATATTCCGGTTATTATCTTCTCGACTTCAAATGAACCAAGTATAATAGAAAGATGTCGCATTTTAGGCGCTAATTACTTCATTACAAAGCCCGTTTTGATGAAAGATATTATAAAGTCTATTAATCACGCCTTAGAGATCGATTGGAAAAAATTTAATCCAACAGATAAAGACTTCGTTTATAAGTTATAATAAACCTACTGTAATTCAGGAATGTAAATATCAAAAGTGGCGCCTTTATTCTTTTCGCCACTTGCTGTGATAATTCCTTTATGGTTTTCTACAATCTTTTTTACAATAGCCAGGCCTATTCCTGTGCCTGCAAACTCAGTATCAGTGTTTAAACGTTTGAATACTTCAAAAATACGTTCCTTGTATTCGGCGTCAAAACCAATTCCGTTGTCCGAAATCTTAAGATGATAATACATTTTATCAGGGAAATCGACAAGTTGTTTTATCTTATTACCTTTAATTCTGTTAGCTTTAATTTCTATGATTGGAGATATGCCTTTTTTAGAAAACTTAAGGGCATTTCCAATTAAATTATGAAGCAATTGTCTGAATTGAAACGGAATAATTGTAGCTTCTCCTAATGGATTAAAAATAACCTGAGCATTTTTTTCTTCAATACGTTCTGAGAAATCACTTATTATTTCTTCGGCAATATCATCAAGATTCACTTTTACAAAGACTCTTTCGGCGGAGTTTGTTCTCGAATATTCTAAAAGGTCCTGAATTAGAGTCTGCATCCTTTTTGCTGCAACTTCAATTCGGCTGAGGTAAGTTTTGGCTTTCGCCGAAATATTCTGCTCATCTAAATCTGATAATCGGCTTGCGAAGGTTTGAATTTTTCGGAGTGGTTCCTGCAAATCATGACTCGAAATATAGGCAAAAGACTGCAGTTCAATATTCATATTGATTAAATCCCTGTTTTTAATTTCTAACTGTTCCGTGCGTTCAGAAACTTGTTTCTCAAGCTGGTTTGTAAAATTCTTTTGATCCTGAATGTCAGTACTTGTACCTACCCACATCTGAATTTTTCCTGTGTTATCTTTTTGAGCAATTGCACGGCTTAACTGCCATCTGTATTCGCCATCATGACGAAGAAAACGATGTTCTAATAAAAAATCATTTCCTGTTTTTATAGCCTCTATCCAGGCATTTACATTTGCTTCCCGATCTTCAGGATGTACAATCTGAAGCCAGCCTTTTTTTACAATTTCGTCAACAGGAATTCCGGAATAGGTATAAACAGATTGATTAAAATAATTTAGATTCCCCAACGAATCACTTGTCCAGATATGCTGTGGCATAGAGTCGGCGAGGAGTCTGAATTTTTCCTCACTTTTTATCAATGTCTCCTGATTGTTTTTTTCATCCGTGATATCTATAATAGTCCCCAGCATTTTTACGGGTTTTTTGTTCTCGTCAAAAAATATCTTCCCATGTGCTTTTATCCAGCAAATAGAATTATCCGGTTTTATAACGCGTGATTCGTATTTGTAAATACTTGTTTTCAGTGCTAAATTATAGGCGTTTTCAAGAATAATCTGATCATCAGGATGAACCTGAGCTTTAATCTGTGCGCGGGTTATTTTAGATACTTTATCATGTCCAAAAATAGTTGCGAGATTTTCTGAGTAAATTAAATCCTGAGTTACAATATTTAAATCCCAAGTTGCAATTTCGGCAATTTCAACAGCTAATCTGGCACGTTCCTCGGCAACTTCTACCTTTTTTCGGGCTTCTACTTTTGATGTTATATCAGTTACAGTTACCATCACTCCTGAGGCTTTCCCTTCTTTTTCTAATAATGGAGTGTATTGATAATCAAGATAAAACTTTTTAAGTTCTCCTTTTATGTCTATGTATGCAATTGCTTCGTTTTCGCGAATAATTTTTTTATTCAAAACAACCTGATCGAGGAGTTCCGGGTATTTTTGTTCTGATAATTCCGGGAAAACTTCCAGAATGGGCTTACCTATAGTTTCCTTTTTCTTTCTTTGCCAGATGGTCTTCATCATGGTATTGTTGGCCATCTCGATAATGTGATCTTTCCCTCTAAAAATTGCCATTGCAATAGGAGAATCCATTACTAAATTTCTAAAAGCTTTTTCACTTTCAGTTAAAAGATGCTTTGCTTTTACAGCTTCAGTAACTTCGTGAGCCACAATAATAACTCCTTCAATATTGTTGTTTTCTTCTCTTAAAGGATGAAAAACTAAATTAAAGTAACAAACTTCCTGTTTGCCGTAACGATTTAGAGTAACTTCTAATTCATCCGAATAATAGGGAATGCCTTCCTGATAAACCTTAGAGAGTAACGGATAAACAGTCTCTTTTGCTTCAGGAACTGATTGAAATATGGGTTTGTTTAAAACATAGTCTTCAGTTTTATCAATGATCTGAAGATAAGTACTATTAGCCATTTCAACCATCAGATCGGGACCTTTAAGAATCGCTATTCCAAGCGGAAGCTGTTTTACAGTATTCCTGAAACGTTTTTCACTTTCCTCAACCGCTGTTCTGGCAATAACCTGTATAGTAACATCATTGGCTATTGCAACAATGCCGGAAATGGTTCCGTCCGGTTCTTTTAATGCTTCATAAACGACATTGATAAAAGTATTTTCGATTTTACCTTTTCGGGTTAACTTAACGGGTAATTCGTATGCTGTAAATCGTTCTCCTGTAGTATATACGTTTAGTAAAACATCCTCAAGTCCTTGACCTGTAACCTCGGGCAATGCTTTAAAAATGGGCTGATTGATTACTTCTTCTATCTTTCGTTCCCAAATTTCAAGCATTAATTCGTTCGCAATTTCAACAACATAATCGTTGCCCCTAAAAATGCACATCGCATTAGGAGTCTGAAGAATATTATTGCGATAGCGTTCGTTGTTATCTTCTAAATTTTTAAGGATTTTTACCTTATCAGTTGTTTCATTGCAAATAACCAGAACTCCATCTACTTTTCCATCATCATTATTTACGGGACTATAGCTAAAAGTCCAGTAAACATCTTCCATTTTCCCGTTTCTGTATATAGGCAAATATTGGTCTTCATGCCATGTGGCTTCACCCAAAGTAAGAACCTGATCGATTAATGGTTTAATAAAATCCCAGATTTCCGGCCAGAACTCAGCTCCTTTTTGTCCCAGTATTGCAGGATGTTTTCCGTCATTTCCCAGACTTGGGCGATAAGCATCATTATAAAAACAAATTTGTTCCGGTCCCCAAAACAAAAACATTGGAAATTTTGAGTTTAAAAGAATTCCTAAAGTAGTACGCAAACTTTGCGGCCATGAATCAATAGCGCCAATTGGAGATTTTGTCCAGTCTTTTGCACGCATTAATGCGCCCATTTCGCCTCCGTTAGTAAGGAAATTGTGATTTAAAGTACTCATTAAAAGTTGTTTCGTTTTGGTGAACACAATATAGTAAACTTAATAAATAACATTGTTTGCAAATATTGTATTTAGATAATTGTTAAAATTAGTAAAATATTTATTGATTTGATTTTGATTTTTTGAATGAGCTAATTTTTAAATCAATTGAGTTAATTTAATTTGAATTGAATGATGAAATTTGATTTAACAACAGATTTGAAAAAATCTTAAACTCAATCGAATCATGAAAAAAGAGCAAAAACACGAAACTGACTATATAAAAAAGTACCAGGACGAAGGTTATACTTCTAATTTTTTATTTACAGATGGTACCTTACTAGATTCGGAGACAAAATATGCATATGCACCAAATGAGATTTTTATTGTAGCACATCACCGTTACGAAGGAATGAGTGACCCTGATGATATGTCTATTTTGTATATAATCGAAACAAAGGATCAGATAAAAGGAACACATTTAATAGGATATGGTCCAACTGCTGATCTGGAAGAAGCTGAATTTTTTAAAGATATCCCAAAGGCAAATTATGCTAAGAATGCGGATATCAATGAACTTACATAAAATAAAATAGAGAGTATTTTTTATTTTGCTGGGGAGCAGTTGTTTCAGATTTATCTGGAGCAGCTGCTTTTGTTGTGTGCCCAGCATGGGCGATAACTCTAGGGTGTAAGTCCCGAACACGCCTTTACAGTGGGAAGTGTTAGCTGAATGCAAGGGTGTCCA
>NZ_JBNNFM010000063.1:0-11052 GCF_050267765.1 Flavobacterium sp. NPDC079362
TGATTTGCATTTTCTGATATTTATTGACATACAGAAAATAAAAATAATAGTTTTTTACAAAAGTTCCTTACACTCTTGGTTTTGAACTTTGACAAGGTTTCTACAATATCACGTTATACCAGCAAAAAACCGCAACAAAAAAAATCCCAAACCCCAATCATAAAATTGGAATTTGGAATTTTAAAATATTGTACTTTAAAACCTTTATGGTTTCAAAATCAAAACCGAAGGTGTATTATTCAACCATGTACTTTGAGATTCTATTAGTTTTTTCCAACTGTCTAAACTAATAATCATCAAATTCTGATTTTCCAAAAACTCTTTCTTAATTGTTCTGTCGTGCATAATCATGATATGATTGGGTGCAATTTGCTCGATCGAACGAATCGTTTCCTGAATATCCCTGGTGTTTTTTACTTCGCCACTTGCATCCAGAACCGTAATCTGAGAACCATTATTATTGATTAGTTTTTTAGCATATTCAATAAGAAAAGAATCTTCTTTACTAAAAATCGGCATAAAAACCTGATTCACTTCTTCTAAATCCTTATCGATAAAAATACCAACCGGCATTTTGCTTTTTGCAATGATATGACGTGTTCTTTCATCAAAAGGAGAATTCTCGAACAAACCTTCTTTTCCGGTAAACTTATCGATCAAACGGTCCGGATTTACGATTCGGGTTGTAAAACCAAGAATCTTTCCAAGCAACGTTCCGTCAAAAATAGATTGTCCCAGACTCACTAACAATAAATCATATTCGCCTTGGTTCGCAGTATCTATAATATCAGTATCAATATCATTTGTCACCTTAAAAACACTCACCATGTTTTGATTTAAACGCTCTGATTCTTCTATTACAGGAACTAACATTTTACGTTCATGATCTTTTATATCAAATGAATGTATCTCTGTACTTAATGACAAATGCATTGCTGTTATAATCGAATTATCACCTTGTTTCTTAACCAGACTATTAGCGATTTTCAATAATACTTTACCTTTTTCAGGAGTTGCAAACGAAAGCAAAATCTTGTATTTGCTTTTATTCCCAATTTCTTCCGGAACCGCAGGTATTTTATCCTTAAAAATAAAACCTATAAAATCTAAAGCCGGACCAGTCATAAATGTCGTCACTAAAGCCATAATTACCATCATGGTAAAAATCTCTGTAGAAAGAACTCCCAAATCATAACCAATATTCAAAACCACCAGTTCCATTAAACCACGGGTATTCATTAAAGCTCCAATCGCCAAACTATCTTTCCAGCTTTGCCCCACGAATTTCGCAGCAAAAGCACTTCCTAAGAATTTCCCTGCTACTGCAACAGCAATAATTACAGCAGTAACTTTCCATAAATAAGGATCATTTAGCAAACCTATTTGCGTACGTAAACCTGTAAACACAAAGAACAATGGTAATAGAACAATGATAGCAACATCTTCAACCTTTTCGATAAAAATATTTCTGAATTTGTTGTTTTCCGGCATAATTGCTCCTGCAAGGAAAGCGCCAAATAAAGCATGAATTCCAATTAATTCTGATGCATAAGAAGAGAACAGAAGTGTTATAAAGAAAATAGCAACTACGGGTTTATTCAGACTTTCGCGAGTTGAATTTAAATCTCCAACTCGTTTCAGAAACGGGCGAACTATTTTTAGCATGACAATTACATACAAAATAGCCAAACCTATTACATACAAAGAACTTGTAAATGAACCTGCTTTTACAATTGCAATTACCACTGCCAAAATACACCAAGCCGTAATATCATCTGCCGCAGCACAAGTTATGGCAATGGTTCCCAGTTTTGTTTTTTGCATGCCCCGCTCCTGCACGATTCTCGCTAACACCGGAAATGCAGTAATACTCATGGCAATCCCCATAAACAAACCAAACGATGCAAACTCAACTCCAACCGGAGCAAAAGTATGATAGATGAAATAAGCTAATGACAGACCCAGGGCAAAAGGGATTACAATACTTGCGTGACTTATAACTACAGCATCGTGTGCTTTGTTTTTTAATACTTTCAAATCCAATTCCATTCCAATCACGAACATGAAAAGGATTAAACCAATTTGGCTTAAGAATTGTAAATTCCCTAAAGATTCTTTTGGAAACAATGCCGCTGAAAATTCCGGAAAATACATTCCAACTAAAGAGGGCCCTAAAACAATACCTGCAATCATTTCTCCAATTACAGATGGCTGTCCTATTTTTCTAAAAACCCATCCAAACAAACGCGCTACCAAAATAATAGTCACAATTTGCGCCAATAAAATAGCCAGAGGATGCTGCAGATTCTCTACCATCGAATTTAAAAAATCATTCCAATGATTGCCTACTATTTTTTTCTGAACGATTCCTCGCCCCACTTCAAGTGCAGCACCTTTTGAGATTACCCAATATATCAAAGCGGTAAAACCACCAATAACAGTAACGTAAAATAAGGAGTTTTTAATGTTATTCATAACTCGTTTTTTTGATTTTAATGGTGCAAATATCAGAAGTGAGAATTAAGTGAAAAAGAAATTTTAAATCTAATTTTCAATGTATGTAACAAGTGGGAAAAACTTTGTAATAAGTTATAATAATTGGCAATAAACTACTGTCATTCTGAGTAAAATCAAAGGTTTTTATCGCAAAAAGGGCTTCGACTCCGCTCAGCCTGACATCAATGTTCTCAAAATATCGTTTAAAAAAAACAATTTACAATTTCACCTTCTTCAAAAAGTCAGAACGATAGGTTTCGCTTAGAATTAAGGTAGTATTCTTGTCATTTTTCTCTACATGATGCAAGACAATTTCGTTATGATTAAAAAACTTGATGGCTTTTACTGCTACAATTTCTTTTTTGTTTACACGACAGAAATCAGCATCAGGCAATTCGCTTAAAAGAGTATCGAATTTCACATTTTTTAAATTCAGAAAACTTCCATCGGCCAAAAGAACCGTTTTATCACGACTATCACTAACTGCAGTTTTGATATACTGAATCTGATTAAAATACAATAACGTCTTTCCCTTATCTGTATTTAACTGAATGAACTTTTTTGTCGCATCCGGTTTATGAAAACGTTCGAAAGCTTTTGAGATCGCTTTTTGCAGACGTTCCAGTTTTACCGGTTTTGTAATATAATCTACCGCATCAATATTAAAAGCATCGGCAGCATATTCTTTATAGGCCGTACAAAAAATCACCAATTTATTGTCCAGCATTTCTGCCAGATGCAAACCATCAATTCCGGGCATTTCGATATCTGATATTAGCAAATCAAAATCGAGATTGGGAATATCAGCAAGGAGTTTTTCAGGATTATTAAACGTTTTTACGATTTCTACTTCAGGAATTTGTTCGCAAAGCATTTTCAGGTACGTTAATCCCGGCAACTCATCGTCCAGCAGCAAGCATTTCAGTTTTGTATTCAAGTAAATCTATTTTAAGATGAGCAATATAAACGTCATTTTCTACAAACTTATCGAGTTTGAAGTTATTTTTATAAATAATACGCAATCGGTGCTCCAGTGTTGTATGACCAAAACCGCCGCGTTCTTTTTTCAATACTTTTTTATCTGATATCTTATTTGAAACTGTCATAAAAAAAGCATTGTCCCTAAACTCAAAAACAACCGAAATAAAGGCATCGGCGCTTTGCAAATCAGCATGTTTAAAAGCATTTTCGATTAAATCTATCGAAATCAAAGGCGCTAATAAAGGCTGATCGTATAGTTTATCTTCTTTATTAATATTAGTCTTGATCTTCAACTCAAAAAGAGGACTGATTTTGATTTTATTGATTTCAATCAAGTTCAGAGCAAAATCAATTTCTTCTTTTGCCGTGACAAATTTCTTTTTACTTTCGTATAAGATATAATCCAGAACATTCGCCAGTTTATCTAATGCAAAATAGGTTTGATACGCGTGCGACTGAATCGAATTCAAAATATTCTTAAACAAATGCGGATTAAGCTTTGATTCTAACGTTTCTAACTGCAAATCGTTCACTTTGATTTCGAGTGCATAAAAACTTTTCTCAGCATTGTCTTTTGCTTTTTTGAATTGCGTTAATTGATAGATCAAAAAGCAAATGAGAACAATTAGCAATAGAAGAATCGCCAGAAATATAAAAGTGATGGTATTGTTTTCCTGCATAGTTATGTAAAGTTAAAAAGTTTTTTTTGCCCACGGGTTTTACGGATGAAACGGGTTGACGCGGGTTTTCTTTTTTATCGTATTTACTCTATTTGTATTTCATTAAATAAAAGTATCTGATGAAATTTGCTTCTTGTTTTTTTGCCACAGATTAAAAGATTAAAAAGATTTTTTCTAAGAATCAAAAAGATAATCTGTGAGAATCTGTGTAATCTGTGGCATATTTTTTCCAGTATTCAGTAAAAAAATCCGTACAAACCCGTTTAATCCGTAAAATCTGTGGTCCAATATTCTTTAATGACTAGAAACAAACTTCAACCCAATGATCGAAGCAATTAGAGTCGAAAGGAAAAATATTCTCCAGAAAGTTGCCGGTTCTTTAAAAACTAAAATCCCTACCAAAACAGTTCCTACGGCTCCAATTCCTGTCCAAACAGCATATGCGGTTCCTATTGGCAAAACTTGAGTGGCTTTATACAACAATAACATACTGATCGAAAGACAAACAAAAAAACCAGCCATCCAGTAGGTTGAAATTATGCCTGTGGTTTCCTTTGCTTTGCCTAAGCAAGATGCAAATCCAACTTCAAAAAGTCCTGCTATTACTAATAAAATCCAATTCATATTCTTTTCGCTTTTAAATTAAGTACAAATATGAGAAAAGCTAACGTAGAATTGTACAAAACAGCTAATTTTTCCTAAATATTGTAATATCATTTATGTTAACAAACAGTAAAAACCGAACTGATTATTTATGATTTAGAGCACTTTTCACTACATTTGCATCCATTTTAAAGAATTTATGAAAAACGCAGTACAAGTTGGATTTTGGGAAAAACTAGCCCGAATCATACTTAAGAACAGAATAGTAATACTAGTAATCCTATCTGCTTTAACGATTTTCCTTGGCTACCAATGGAAAAACCTTTCTATGACTTATACCGAAGCCAACTTGCTTCCTAAAGATCATATCGTAAACAGACAGTACCAACAGTTTTTGGATAAATTTGGCGAAGAAGGAAATCTAGTGGTAATTGGGTTTCAGGATCCTAAATTTTTTACGCCAAAAAACTACGCTGCCTGGAATGAATTGATGACGGGTTTAAAAAATTCTAAAGAAGTAGATTTAGTAGTTTCATTAAATGATTTAAAGAAATTAGAGAAAGATACGGTTAACGAAAAATTTATTCTGACTCCTTTTATCGATCAAAAGAAAGCACTTGATCCTGAATATTTAAAAAAGGTACAATATGATTTGTTTCACAATTTGCCTTTTTACGAAGGTTTATTGTTCAACAAGCAAAGCGGCAGCATTCGATCAGCGATTTACATCAACAAGGCACTTGTAAACACGCCGGAAAGAAAGACATTTATCCTTGAAAATCTGGTTCCGAAAATTGACAAATTCGAAAAAACAACTGGAGTTGATTTGAAAGTTTCCGGAATGCCATACATCAGAACGATCAACGCCGATAATATGAAAGGTGAAATCGGGCTCTTTATTGGTGCGGCTTTATTTACGGTTTCCCTTATTTTCTTTTTCTTTTTCCGTTCGTTCAGAGCTACTTTTATCTCGATTTGTATTTTGATCATTGGTGTAATCTGGTCTTTTGGAACACTTGGATTATTTCATTATAAAATCACGATCCTTACCGCTATTATCCCGCCATTAATTATCGTTATCGGGATTACCAATTGCATTTTCCTTATCAATAAATACCAGCAGGAAATTAAACTGCACAACAATCAGGCAAAAGCTTTGCAGCGTATTATTTCTAAAATTGGAGTTTCGACTCTGATGACGAATTTAACTACGGCAATAGGTTTTGCAACATTTATGATTACAGGCAATGATTTGCTTTTCGAATTTGGTTTGGTTACTTCAATCAATGTGATTTCAGTTTATTTATTGACGCTTTTAATTGTGCCAATTGTATACAGTTTCATGTCGATTCCTGGAGAAAGACATTTATACCATTTGAATAAAACTTACATTTCTACTTTATTGGATTTTGTTGAAAATGTGGTAAAAAACAAACGAAAAGTTATTTACACCATTTATGGTTTGCTTTTGGTTTTTAGCGTTATTGGACTTACCCAAATGAAAGTTTCGGGAAGTTTGATTGGAGAAATGCCTAAAAGCGCGTCATTTTATAAAGACATTTTATTCTACGAAAAAGAATTCAACGGTGTTATGCCCCTTGAAATAATGATTAACACCAAACATAAAAAAGGTGTTATGAAATTATCAACGATGAAAAAAATGGATGAATTGCAAAATACAATTGCAGAACTTCCTGAATTATCGAAACCGGTTTCTATCGTGAATTTGGTTAAATATTCGAAACAGGCTTTCTATAACGGAAATCCGGAATATTACCAATTGCCGACCTCACAGGAACAGACTTTTATTTTATCTTATGCTAAGAATGCAACGAAAAACAGCAAAGACAACTTAATGAAATCGTACGTAGATTCGACGGGACAATATGCGCGAATCACGACTTTCATGAAAGATATTGGAACGCAAGAAATGGCAAGAGTAGAGAAAAAATTACGCTCAAAAATTGCTGAAATTTTCCCTGCAGACCGTTACGAAGTGACTTTGACCGGAAAAGCATTGGTTTTCCAGAAAGGAACATCCTATTTGGTTGACAACTTAATAGAATCATTGATTTTCGCTATTTTAGTAATCGCAGGATTGATGTTGTATTTGTTCAGATCGTTTAAAATGGTAATGGCGTCTGTAATTACAAATGTTTTACCGCTTTGTATCACATCCGGATTAATGGGGTATTTTGGGATTCCGTTAAAACCATCGACAATTTTAGTATTTAGTATTGCGTTTGGAATTTCGGTCGATAACGCGATTCAGTTTATGGCGAAGTACAAACATGATTTAATTCAAAGCAACGGAAAGGTTAAAAAATCTGTTTTTAGCGCTTTGAGAGAAACAGGAATCAGTACTTTTTATACTTCGGTAGTTTTGATTTTAGGGTTTGCTACTTTCACACTTTCAAGTTTCAGCGGAACAATCGCTCTTGGTGGATTAATTTCATGTACATTGGCATTTGCTATGTTTGCGAATTTATTGGTTTTACCGGCTTTGGTTTTGACTTTTGAGAAGAAGAAAGCTAAGAAAGAGGATTTGGAGAATTTGGAGGGGTAGATTTTTTTTGCCACAAATTTCACTAATTAGCACGAATTAACGACTTGGACCTTTGTCAAAGTTTTGAACTTTGACAAAGGTTGACGCATAAACTTGTCATTTCGACGAAGGAGAAATCACACACGTAACTCCACAAAAATTAATTGCTTTTGTTTGCGTAATCTCTTGTGTGATTTCTCCCTTCGGTCGAAATGACAAAAATGAGATGTAATAACATCTTTTAAAAACCGGAGCCCTAGCCCCGATCGCAGCGACATCCTTTGTGTTTTTTCTTTAAAAACATAAAGATACAGCGGAGAGCGGGAAACAGCTTCTAATTTTAATAATTATCGTTTATATTTGCAGTTATTACACAACAAATAATTTAATTTCAATATTATATATAAAATGAAACACACAAAAGTTAAAGACTTATTAAACAGTACGACGACGCTTCAGGAGGTTAATGCAAAAGGATGGGTGAGAACTTTTAGAAATAATCAGTTCATCGCTCTTAATGACGGTTCTACCATTAATAATATACAATGTGTTGTTGATTTTGAAAATACACCTGATGAAACTTTAAAAAGAGTTACAACTGGAGCTGCAATATCAGTAACGGGAACTTTGATTGAAAGTAAAGGTGCGGGTCAGAAATATGAAATTCAGGTGAACAAACTTGAAATCTTAGGTGATTCTGATGCTGAGAAATTCCCAATACAGCCAAAGAACAGACCTAGTTTAGATTTCTTGCGTGAAAATGCGCATTTACGTGTTCGTACCAATATGTTTGGAGCCATTATGCGTGTGCGTTCTGTATTGTCATTTGCAGTTCACAACTATTTTCAACAAAAAGGTTTTGTGTATGTAAATACGCCAATTATTACAGGTTCTGATGCTGAAGGTGCAGGAGAAATGTTTAAAGTTACAGCTTTACCTTTTGACAACACGCCAAGAACTGAAGACGGAAAAGTAAATTATAAAGAAGATTTCTTCGAAAAAGAAACCAACTTAACGGTTTCAGGACAATTAGAAGGAGAAACTTATGCAATGGCTTTGGGGCAGATTTATACTTTTGGACCAACTTTTAGAGCAGAAAACTCTAATACTTCCCGTCACCTTGCAGAGTTTTGGATGATTGAGCCAGAAGTTGCTTTCAACGATCTGGATGATAACATGGATTTGGCTGAAGATTTTATTCAGTACGTAATCAAGTATGCTTTAGACAATTGTCAGGATGATTTGAAATTTTTAGAAGGAAGACTTTTAGATGAAGAAAAATCAAAACCTCAGGCAGAAAGAAGCGAAATGGCTTTGTTAGAGAAATTGAACTTCGTTTTGGAGAACAACTTCAAACGTGTTTCTTATACTGAAGCAATTGACATTTTGAGAGATTCAACTCCAAACAAAAAGAAAAAATTTCAATATATCATCAACGAATGGGGAGCTGATTTACAATCAGAACACGAGCGTTATTTGGTTGAAAAACACTTTAAATGTCCGGTAATCTTGTTTGATTACCCGGCAAATATTAAAGCGTTTTACATGCGTTTGAATGATAATACTGAACCAGGAAGAGAAACGGTTCGTGCAATGGATATCCTTTTCCCTGGAATTGGAGAAATCGTTGGTGGTTCTGAAAGAGAAGAGCGTTACGATGTTTTGATCGAAAAGATGAAGGCCTTAGAAATCGATGAAGAAGAATTATCATGGTATTTAGATACCAGAAGATTTGGTTCTGCAACTCACGCAGGTTTCGGACTTGGATTTGAGCGTTTGGTATTGTTTGTTACAGGAATGACAAACATTAGAGACGTAATTCCTTTCCCGAGAACTCCTGGAAATGCGGAATTCTAAAAAATAATTAAATTTGTTTCAAGTTTCAAGTTTCAGGTTGTTGATCGTTCTTCAACCTGAAACTTGAAACTTGAAACTTTTAACAAATATCAATGCTAAAGCAATTTTTAAATTTAAAATTATCCCAAAAATTATCTCCACAGCAAATTCAGCTGATGAAGTTAATTCAATTGCCTACGCAAGCTTTTGAACAACGTTTATTAGAAGAAATGAACGAAAATCCGGCTCTGGAAGCTGGAAAAGAAGACGAATACGAAGCGGATGAATTCGCAAATGAAGACTACGACGATTATGATGATGCTGAAGGCGACAGAATCGAAGCGGATGATATTAACATAGACGAATATTTAAGCGACGACGATACTCCGGACTATAAAACTCAGGTGAACAATTATAGTGAAGACGAAGAAAGAGAAACACCTTTTGCTTCGCCAATTAGTTTTCATCAGGATTTAATCAATCAGTTGAATACTTTTATTCTAAATGATGAAGAACGCGAAATCGCTGAATTCCTTGTTGGAAGTATTGATGATATGGGTTACATCAGAAGAAGCGTTGCAGATATTGTAGATGACATGGCTTTTACTCAGGGTATTTATACCGATGAAGCAATGGTCGAGAAAATGCTTCAGGTTATTCACGAACTAGAACCTTCAGGTGTTGGAGCGCGAGATTTACAGGAATGTTTATTACTACAACTAAAGCACAAAACACCAACTGAATCCGTTGATTTAGCGATTGACATTATCGAAAATCAGTTTGATGCTTTTACCAAAAAACATTACGATAAACTGCTTCAAAAATATGGCGTTTCTAATGAACAGCTTAAAAAAGCAATTCACGAAATCGAAAGACTGAATCCAAAACCGGGAGGATCCTACACAGGAAACAATAAAGTAACTGAGAATGTAGTTCCTGATTTCGCAATCAGAATCGTTGACGGAGAACTTGAACTGACCTTAAACGGAAGAAATGCTCCTTCCCTGCATGTTTCTAAGGATTATCAGGAAATGATGCAAACGTATAAAGATTCTCGTGATAAATCATCTGCTCAAAAAGATGCAGTTCAATTTATCAAACAGAAACTGGATTCGGCCAAATGGTTTATTGATGCGATCAGACAACGTCAGGAAACTCTTTTTGTAACGATGAATGCCATTATGCATTATCAGGAAGAATATTTCTTAGATGGCGACGAAACCAAACTAAAACCAATGATCCTAAAAGACATTGCAGATATGGTTGGCTTGGATATTTCGACAATTTCGCGTGTTGCCAACAGTAAATATGTTGAAACTCCATACGGAACAAAACTGATTAAAGAATTTTTCTCTGAAGCAATGAAAAATGATCAGGGAGAAGATGTTTCGACTTTAGAAATCAAAAAAATCCTTAAGAATACAATTGAAGAAGAAGACAAAAAGAAACCTTTACCAGACGATCAATTAGCTGAAATTCTAAAAGAAAAAGGCTACCCGATTGCACGTAGAACAATTGCAAAATATCGTGAACAACTTGATATTCCGGTGGCAAGAATGAGAAAGAAAATATAAATTCCAAACATTTAAATTTATTTTTTTACCATTAAGAGATTAAAAAAAATTAAGCTTTACACATACAGCAAACCCGACAGGTTGAAAAAAACCTGTCGGGTTTATTTTTTACATATCATAACGGATTAAACTCCGGTCCTACAATATACATCCGAGCCAAAGTCTCTAATAATTCCGAAGGAACAAAATATATTGGAGAGCTGGACTTTAGTCCAGTTTAAACAAAGGAATATCATTTTACGCAATCGGATAGGAGCCTAGGGATTAATTCCCTAGGCGACCTTCCACACCACCCGGCATACGGATCCGTACCAAGGCGGTTCTTAATTTACGATAC
>NZ_JBNNFM010000064.1:0-9099 GCF_050267765.1 Flavobacterium sp. NPDC079362
TTTCAGGTTTCAGGTTTCAGGTTTCAGGTTTCAGGTTTCAGGTTTCAGGTTTCAGGTTTCAGGTTTCAGGTTTCAGGTTTCAGGTTTCAGGTTTCTAACCTTTGTCAAAGTTTTCAACTTTGACAAAGGTTTAAACTCCGGGATTCAGATTATCATAAAATATTGGCATCGTATCTTGTGTATATATTGTAATCCTGTATTACACCAAACGGTTGAAACCGTTCGCTATATTTACAGCAATCAAAACAATAATTACTAATACTCACATTACGGGACTTCGACTTCGCTCAATCTGACATGCGCAAATAACAAAATGTATTATAAAAAATCCGTAAAATCCGTGTTTTCGCATTAGCGAATCAGTTTCATCAGCGTGCCATACCTCATTTCCAAATTATCTCATTTTTCCTGAACCTCTCAACAAAGCAACTTTGGGCTTTTCAACAAAGTTACTTCTGCCCTTTCTTTAGATCTTTGTACTGTAAAAATGCAATCAATGATACATACAGATCAAAAAGTACTAGTAACTGGCGGAACAGGTTTTCTGGCCATACATAGTATTTTACAATTATTAAATCGTGGTTATGAAGTCAGAACAACCATTCGTTCGTTCAAAAGCCGGAACAAGATTTTTGAAATGCTTAGAAATGGCGGTCTTACAGACTTTAGTAAATTAGATTTCATCGAAGCTGATCTTACCTCTGATAAAAATTGGAATGAAGCTATGATTGATTGCGATTATGTATTGCACATCGCCTCGCCTATATTTTTAAGATTACCCAAAAACGAAGATGAAATGATTCGTCCCGCTGTAGACGGAACTTTACGAGTCTTGAAAGCAGCACGAGAAGCCGGTGTAAAACGTGTGGTAATGACTTCGAACTTTGGTGCTGTTGGATACAGTCATAAAGACAAAAATACCCTTATCACGGAGGAAAGTTGGACAAATCCAGACGAAAAAGGACTTTCGACATATAATAAATCCAAGGTTCTTGCTGAAAAAGCCGCCTGGGAATTTATGAATAATCAAGGAGGAACATTAGAACTTTCGGTCATTAACCCAATGGGAATCTTTGGTCCTGCGCTAAGTGCGGACTTATCAAGCGGTTTCGAAATGCTAAAAAAACTATTAGACGGTTCTATGAAAGCAATTCCTGATATTAGTTTAGGAATCGTCGACGTAAGGGATGTTGCCGAATTACACATTCTCGCAATGGAAAACCCCGAAGCCAAAGGACAACGTTTTCTTGCTTTAGGCGGAGGTACAATGTCATTACTGGAAATTGTTAAACTTATAAAAGTAAAAATGCCATACGCAGCCAGAAAAGCAGCTACAAAATCTTTGCCTACCTTTATAATACGCTTAACAGCATTGTTTAACGATAAGGCAAAAGCCATCTTGCCATTGGTTGGTATTTATCGCAAAGCCAGCAACCAAAAAGCCAAAACCATATTAGGCTGGAAACCCCGCACTAACGAAGAAGCGATTATGGCAACCGTAATTAGTCTAATCAAATGGAAATCTCTTAAAATATAAATATGAAAGTAATTGTAACAGGTGCTACCGGAATGGTTGGCGAAGGAGTTTTAATCGAATGTCTGGATAATAGTCAGGTAGAACAAATTTTGTATATAGGAAGAAAACCAAGCGGAAAATCGCATCCTAAATTGACGGAATATCTAATTTCAGATTTTCTTTCACTAAAATCAGATAATCTTACACTTACTGGCTACGATGCTTGTTTTTATTGCGCCGGAATCACCAGCGTTGGCATGGATGAAGCGCAATACACGCATATTACGTATGATACAACCTTGCATTTTGCCAAAATACTTTTAGCACAAAACCCAAATCTTACCTTCAATTTTATTTCAGGATTGCATACAGATAGTTCTGAGAACGGAAAAGTAATGTGGGCGCGCGTAAAAGGAAAAACCGAAAATGCATTGAAAGCCTTACCTTTTAAGGCGCAATACAATTTTCGTCCGGGATTAATGAAACCTGATCAAACACAAGTTCACTTAAAAGGATTCAATAAATACATTACGTTGCTCTACCCTATTATGGGCTTGTTTTTTACTGGTTGCACCACCAGAGAAATTGGTTGCGCAATGATTTCGGTAACACAAATTGGGTATTCTAAAAATATCCTAGAAGCCATTGATATTAAAAAAGCAGCCAACTTAAAATGAAAAAGCGAATCCTGAAAATTATCACACGAATCACAATCATCTTTCTTGCAATCCTACTGGTTCTTGGTATTTGTACATGGCTTTATATGCAAAAGGCGACTTTTGGCAGTTTGCCGTCAGGAAAAAACATGGTGCAAATTCAGAAATCGCCACATTATAAAGATGGAGAATTTCAGAATACACTTTATACACCAACACTGGCTCCGGGTTATAGTTTTTGGGGCGAAATAAAAAAACAGTTTTTTGATAAAACCGTTCCTACTGAACCGTCGAACCGAATTCCTTCTGTAAAAACAGATCTAAAGCATTTACCTTCAGATCAAAATTTATTGGTTTGGTTTGGGCATTCGTCCTGTTTATTGCAAATAGACGGAAAGAAAATTTTAATAGATCCCATTTTCAGCGACAATGCTTCTCCTTTACCCAATACTGTAAAAGTTTTTGACGGAACTAATACCTATCACGTACAGGATTTACCTGAAATAGATTATTTACTCATTTCGCACGATCATTATGATCACCTGGATTACAAAACAATTTTGGCACTTAAGAACAAAGTAAAAACTGTGATTTGTGGTTTGGGAGTTGGAGCCCATTTTGAACGTTGGGGATATCCAAAAGAAAAAATTATTGAGCAAGACTGGAACGATGATGTGGTAGTTGAAAATAACTTTACCATTTATACTTTACCGGCAAGACATAAATCCGGACGTGGCTTAAAACAAAACCAATCGTTATGGGCGTCTTTCTTAATTAGTTCGCCTACGCTAAAGGTTTATTATAGCGGCGATGGCGGTTACGACACGCATTTTGCAGAAATTGGGAAGCAATTTGGTCCTATTGATGTTGCAATTATGGAGAACGGGCAATATGATAAAGCCTGGCATTATATTCATATGCTGCCTGAAGAAACTTTGCAGGCAGCACGTGATCTGAAAGCCAAAAGTATGGTTCCTGTACATAATTCTAAATTTGCCCTCGCCAAACATACCTGGAATGAACCATTGAACGAACTTACCCGATTGAATGCAAAATATCAAATTCCTTTGATTACACCTGTTATGGGAGAAATTGTTATTTTTGATCAACACAAAGTTTTTAAGCAATGGTGGAAAGAAAATCCTGCCGCTCCCAATAAATAAACGGAACAATTACGCATAATACCATGAGATATACCGATATTAAAAGCTGCTACATTGGTCCCGAAATATCACCGGAACAATTTATTGTGGAACATTTCTTTTTGTACCTCGCAAAAGGCACAATAGAAGGTTATGACAGCGTGAACAAATACCATCTTAAAGCAGGTGAATATTGTCTGGTTCGCAAAAATCACCTGGCACGATACAACAAGCAAAAGCAAGACGGTGAATTTGAAAAAGTCGTTGTAATTCTTGATACTGAATTCCTTAAAAAATTTGCTGCAAAACACAAAATTACTGCACAAAATTATGCCAGTGAGGCATCATTTGTGCAAATAAAGAAAAGTGATTTAGTGCCTAATTTCGTTCTTTCGTTGATGCCATATTATAATGATGGCGGCGAGATCGATGATACGTTTTCTAACATTAAACGCGAGGAACTGCTTTTGATTCTTCTCAAAGAAAACTCAAAACTAATAGATATTCTCTTTGATTTTGCACCGCCTGAAAAGATCGATTTAGAAGCCTATATGAATCGCAATTATAAATTTAATATCAGTATAGAGCGTTTCGCCTATCTTACAGGAAGAAGTATTTCAGCTTTCAAACGAGATTTTGCAGTCATTTTTTCAGATACGCCAAGTCACTGGCTCATACAAAGAAGACTTCAGGAAGGCTATTTTTTATTGGAGAAAAAAGGAAAAAAACCATCGGATATTTATCTCGATCTTGGTTTCGAGGATCTCTCTCATTTTTCGTTTGCATTCAAGAAAAAATATGGAATTACACCATCGACTATACTGCAGAAATAGATTTATCAAAACCACTGATTAAAATAATTTTTCATGCAATCTTAACATTATAGCAGATTTATTTTTTAGATAATAATCTGCCCATATCTGCTTAAATCTTTCTAAAATCTGCGTAAATTTTTTTTTCAACACATAGAAGTATAGATTACAATCTCTAATTTAAGGAAGTTTTAAAAAATCCAGATTTCCGCACATAGCATTAAAACCAATCTATGTGCTAATATTCAAAGTGAAACGTCTTTTTTGAACAATCCCAAAAGCTATGTCTCTATGTGTTTAAATAAAACCAAAGATTAGATTTTTTTCTCTCGCAGAAGATAATCATCCGCACATATCTGCCTAAATCTTTCCAAAATCTGCGTGAAATATTTTTACACACATAGAAACATAGATTACAATCTCTCTAATTTAAGGAAGTTTTAAAAAATCCAGATTTCCGCACATAGCATTAAAACCAAGCTATATGTTACTATTCAAAGTGAAACGTCCTTTTTTGAGCAATCCTAAAAGCTATGTCTCTATGTGTTTAAATAAAACCAAAGATTAGATTTTTTTTCTCTCGCAGATCATGCAGATTTAGCAGATTTTTTTAGACAAGAATCCGCGCATATCTGCCTAAATCTTTCTGAAATCTGCGTGAAATATTTTCAAACACATAGCATTAAAACCAAGCTATGTGGTAATATTCAAAGTGAAACGTCTTTTTTAAGCAATCCTAAAAGCTATGTCTCTATTTGTTTAAATAATAGCCAAAGATTATTTTTAGCAAATAATCTGTACATAGCTGCTTAAATCTTTCTAAAATCTGCGTAAAAATTTTTTAAACACATAGAAACAAAGATTATAATCTCCAATTTAAGACAATCTCAAAAAAATCAAAAACACCTTTGTTAAGTGCTCTAAAATTATACTCTATATGTTTAATTTAAAATTGTAATTATAAAAAATGTCTTATTTTTTCATTTTTAAATTTTAGGAGGATGTTTCCTTCTTTAACTTTCACTACGTTTGCGCATAATTTTCAAATCTGTCAATTAAAAAAAGCGGACAGAATTACAGAAACAATTGCTATAGTTTACTAATTATGAGGAACAACACACAACCGATAAATGAAATTTCTATTGAAAAAAAGCTTAGAAAAAAAACTTTCTTAATACCATTCACGACAATCTTCTGTGCATCAATTTTATTACTTGGCATTGGTTATTGCATGCATTTGTTTCAGCAAGGCTTTTATTGGGCCTTTATTCCTGCAGGTTTTTGCGCACACTCCTTCTTAATAGTTACAGTTCATGATGGCTCGCACAAAGCAATTACAAAAACAAAATACGACCGTCTTATTGTAAATGTAAGTGCTGCTTTAATCTTTATACCATTCTATGGCGAGCATTACAGAAAATATCATTTAATACATCATGGCTATACAAATACAGAATTAGATCCGCTTGCTTCTCCTATATTAAAAAATTTATACCATAAAAACAGATACTTATACATTCTTATGGAATCTATTCCTGTCTTATATTCTTCTTATCTCATCTTTGATTTTAATAAAAACAAAAATGCACAGAAAGTAACCAATGCCCTCCAGATTAATAAAATCTACTTTATACTCTCTATTGGTCTTAGCATAATTTGGTTTATTATTTTACAACCTCCATTTTATTTTATTTTGTTTACACTTTTACTTTTAAATCTTATTTCAGTAGTAAGAAACTGGTGCGAACATATGGGAACTTCATTAGACCGCAAAACTAATACTTATTGGTTTCCAATGGGTTTTGGTATTGGTAATCATGATGTTCATCATGAACATCCCAGTTTATCATGGCTTACGCTAAAAATTGGCCTAATGAAACGCCAGAAAAACACTAATCCTCTAAAAAGTTTAAAAGGCATTTTATTCGATAAAGCATTTACTTTTTACAAACCAAAATAAGATTATAGCAAATTTACTTTAAGATAATCATCTGCGCATATCTGCTTAAATCTTTCCAAAATCTGCGTGAAAATTTTTTAAACACATAGCATTAAAACCAAGCTATGTCTTAATATTCAAGCTGAAACGTCTTTTTTGAGCAATCCTAAAAGCTATGTCTCTATGTGTTTAAATAAAACCAAAGATTTTTTTTTGATAATCATCCGCGCATATCTGCCAAAATCTTTCTAAAATCTGCGTGAAAATTTTTTAAACACATAGCACTAAAACCAAGCTATGTCTTAATATTCAAGCTGAAACGTCTTTTTTAAGCAATCCTAAAAGCTATGCCTCTATGTGTTTAAATAAAAACCAAAGATTAGACAGCTACCCTTTTCCTACCATAAAGCAAAAGTCTCTTGAACGAATATATCGCCGGAAGTTTATGAAAATGCTCCGCAATTCTCTCTTTATAAGTTTTAATAAAAAGCTCTTTTTCTTCGCCATCCACACGTTCTATGTACGGAATCAAAGCCGAACCTGCTATAAAATTATAAAGCGTTTCATGATCGTTTGCAATAATAGGATATACTTTTTGCAGGATCTGAATATCTTCCAATCCGCCATCAAAAAGTATTTGCGCATAATCGTCGATACTCAAAACCGGGGAATCTCTTTTGTAACCTTTCAGGAAGGATTTAAAAGGTTCTTCGTTTACCAAATCCAGCAAGATTTTATTGAGTTTATTTTCAGGCTGAACAGGCATTTGTACTGCAAATTGACCTTTTGAATTAAGGTGTTCCAATAATCTTGGAAATAAAGTTTCATGATCGTTTGACCATTGTAAAGCCGCATTACTAAAAATTAAATCCCATTTTTCGCCAGAGGCTAATGTTTCTTCGGTAGTTGCTTTTCTAAAATTCAAATGATCCGTTTCTAAAGCCTTTGATCGCTCCAGCATTTCTGCCGAAGAATCAACACCCAGAAAATCAGCTTCTTTGAATTTATCGGCCAGGATTGCTGTTTGTTCTCCCGTGCCACAACCTAAATCAATGGCTTTCATACCTTTTACTGGTTTGATAAAATCAATCAGATCATAAAAAGGCTGATAACGAATATTTTTGAACTTATTATATATTTCCGGATTCCAAGGCATTTTATCTTATTTTACAATTTCAACTTTGATTAGGAAAAATTCGCGATCAAAATTCAAATTTGGTTACTACAAACTAAGATACAAAATTCTTATGGGTTTTATCAAGGCTTTATCCAGCTCCCGAAGCTTTGGGACTCTATCTTTTATTTTTCTAAAGAAAAAAATAAAAGGATGCCGTTCTTTTCTGCGCTAGTAATTTGTTTTTGCAGAAGAAGCAGCACAAAAATTACTACAAAATTATAACCTAAAAATTCCTATTATTGTAACCGTATAATAGATTTAATTTAAAATGTAAATCTGATTTAGAATTAAATAAAATTCATGGAGAACCAGAAAAAAATAATACGGGAAATAACTATTAGATTAAGTTTAGTCGTAGTGACTTTGGTGATCTTCTTTTTTTTGATAACACTTACAATCGATGTGATTTCTGATTTTTCAATATACAACAATAGGAACAACTACACATCCGGAAAAATGAAAGTGACACGAATTGGTGCAGATTCATACGGAAGTCCGCATTTATACGCCAATGGTTATGTTGAGAATATTAAAACCTCTGTGTATTTAGGATTAGAAAACGAAGTTAAAATTAAAGATTATTATCCTATTTTGTACAAACCTGATGGAAAACAGTCTTTTCTAACCACTAAAGATTTTAAGTTTACCCCAATAAATTATTTGTACTCCGGAATTTTTAAGATTCTAGGTATTTTATTTTTATTGTTCCTTGTATCAAGGATTTATAAATACTTTAAAAATTCTAAACTTGAATTTTAATGATCGCGTTTTCAAACTTTATTCGTTTGATATAAATCATCTTACGTACATAACTAAACATGAAACAACGAAAGAAATGGCTGGATGCTGCAGAAAGTTTTAGAATAGATATACATTCAATTGTAAAATGTCCCAATTGTGAAAAGGAAAATCTTACAGTCCTAGATATTGCTTTTAATACCAATGCAATCAATATGGGAGGCGAAAGATGTATTGAATGTCCGGAATGTCGAAAATTTGAAATAGTATTGTATAGAAACCCACACGAAAATTGGTGCATAAAAAAGTAAGGACAAATCTTGATATAATAATTAGATATATTCCTCGTGCTAAAAAGTCTCCTGACTTTGTAGCATGAGGAAAAAACACTTTTATTTATTCATTAACATTAGCATCACCAAAAAGAATCTCATTAATTTCTGTTATCAATTCAAATTCATCCAAAGGAAACATCTCTAAAACCATTTCTAAAATGAGAGCCACATTAATAGGCGAATATTTAATTGTAACCGAAGTTTGATGTGCGTCTTGTGCTATCAATTAATCCTTTTTCAATTTTTGCAGTTTTTCCATCTATTTGTGAAGGAGGAAAAGTATCAACAAAATTGGGAAATCCTTTTTTTAATTTCACATACAAATCATTACCAAAAACATCTTCTAAAATTAAATTTTCGGTTGGTTTTCTATTAGGATGTGCTATAAAGGTATAAACTTCTAACTTTCTATTTTCCATATCTATTTAATCGAATTATATATATCTTAATTTTTAATTTATTTAGAGCTTATTTTTCGTACGTAATTTACTAGACTATTAGATAATAAATAAAGATGAAAGATAACTTTTAAAAAATAAATATTCTTTCTATATCTAAGGCATACAAATATCAGCATTCACTAACTCCCCATTTTACGGAAATCCATAATCCACTAAAATTTATTTCAAACAAGTATACCACTAAATAAAAACCAATCACCAAGTATAAATACCCCTTTTACAAACCATCATAAAATCGGATAGGAGCCTAGGGATTAATTCCCTAGGCGACCTTCCACACCACCCGGCATACGGATCCGTACCAAGGCGGTTCTTAATTTACG
>NZ_JBNNFM010000065.1:0-9024 GCF_050267765.1 Flavobacterium sp. NPDC079362
TTTTAATCTCTCGATTATCTTACTCTTTATTCTTTTGTTTTAACATCTCTGTTAAAACGGCTGTCAATTCAATATGTCTACGAACGTGTCTTCTTATTTTTGTGTTTCGCTTGTGTTTCAAAGCGGGTGCAAAAGTACATAATGTTTCCGCATTTCCAATCTTTTTTATGCATTATTTTAAAGTTATTTTAAAACTTTTTCATAACACACTGACAACATACAATTTAAACATTACTTATTTTTCATTTTTTAAGGATTTTTCTTTCGGTTGGTATATTTTGCACAATTGATACTAAAAAACAAACGAACAGAGATAGTATAATTGAGTTGTGAATACTCTATTAGAAGACATAAACACCTAAAAGTCAAATGTTTTATTAAGAAAACATCATTAACATTGTGCACAGGCCTTATTCAAATAGCTTTTCATTTTAATTTTGGGTAAAGAAAAAATCTTCTTCTTCATAATTAAACCAAACTAGTCTAAGTTTGAATTTACCAAGAGTTAATAGGTGCGAGATTTGTTATTCTGTACAAAATCACAAATTAATCTGTATACAAAAGGTATTTTGCCCGTACAGCCTTAAACTTCTGCAATCCTGGTTCCCAACTTTTCCTGATTTCAGCTTCAGGCACTCCTGCGATGATCTGTTTTCTAAGTTGATCTGTACCTATACGCAGATCAAAAGGTGATACACCTGTATTGGCTCTTTCCTGATTAAAGAAACTAGCCTTGTCAGGATAAGCATTGTATAATTCAATTAGCCATGATAAATTAATCTGACGTCTATTTCGCAATTTGTCTATATTATAGTTATGAAGATCTAAACCATAACAAACGGCATCTTTGTGATTTGGTGCCTCACTCATTCCGGGAATACTTACAGGTTTGTATGAAAAAGAATATTTGCCCTTTAATTCGGGCGCTCCCAAAATAGTAAACGGCATATACGTTCCTCTACCTTCGTTGATTGCTGTTCCTTCAAACATACATAAGCTAGGAAAAAGCATTACAGCTTGTTGTGTATTTAAATTTGGTGACGGAGATATAGGTAATACATAAGGTATATCATGACTGTAATTGGCAACTTTTATAATCTTTATTTTGCATTGCTTCTTAAGATATCCTTCGCCATTAAGGTATTGTGCAAATTCTCCTATTGTCATACCATGAGTCATTGGTGTATGATGTATGCCAATAGCTGATTTAAATTTATCATCAGTCATTACCGGTCCGTCTACTACATATGCATTAGGATTTGGCCTATCAAGAATTAGCAGCTCCTTGTTGTTTTCTGCACAGGCTTCCATAACATATTCAAGAGTATTGATATTAGTATAATAACGGCAGCCTACATCCTGAATATCAAAAACCAAAAGATCAATATCTGCCAGCTGTTCTTTTGTTGGTTTCTCATTTTTACCATATAAAGAAATAATCGGAATACCGGTTTTATCATCTTTCTCATCACCCACTACGGCTCCATTACTGGCATTCCCTCTAAAACCATGCTCAGGCCCAAACACTTTTACAATTTTAATTCCAAGACTTACTAAACTATCGACACTACTTTTCTTGCCAATTATCGAACTTTGATTTGCAACTATTCCAATTCGCTTTCCTTTTAGATACGGCAAATATTTTTCAGTCTGATCGGCACCTGTGATAATTCCCGACTTGTTGGATGTACTGTGGGTTGACGATACAATTTGCGTGGGATGTTTAATATTACCAGTCACAAGAAATATAAAAAAAATCAGAGTTGTATATCTTATCATTATAGCTTTATTTATTATATACCATTAAAAATCAATTCATTATACCAAAGTATGCTTTTTTTATCAGAGACTAATAATAATTCTGCTTTAAACTTATAATTGCTTTAAAATTTTAAAGCTAGCTGTTGTTAAACATTTTCAAGTAGATTTTTTGCCTGATAATCAGAGACTGCACCTCTGATTATCAGCAATGTATCTTTCTATGAATCAAAAATGATGGCGCAAGAGGTACGATGTTAAAAAAACTGTTATAAAACCGTTATTTTTTTATTCTTGCTTGATTTTTTCAATTTGAATATGTAAATTAGTAGCTTGCTCGAGTGATAAAAAAATTAACCATAAATCTTAAAGAAATGGGGAAATTTGTAATTATAAGAAAAACAGCAGGCAAGTATCAGGTACAGCTCAAATCTAGGGCTGGAACTCTCTTGCTGAACTCCCGGGAATATACAACTAAAATAAGCTGTAAAAAAACCATTGAATGTTTGCGGTCCTATGCTGGTCAGGCAAATAAATTTCAGAAAAAGACCAGTACTGAATGGGAACTTTATTTCTATCTCAAATCCAATAATGGAAAGACGATTGCTACAAGTGTCCTTTTTCCAAGTACGCTCTCCCGCGAGCAGGCGATAAAAAGAGTGCAGAAACTGGCACCAATAGCTGCCGTCGAAGACGAGTCATGAATTACCATTAAGACAATCGAATTAAACTAACGGTAATACATAAGAGTTATGCAACCGTTTAAATATTAAAGAATAAAACTCGTAATTGGAGCTTCATGCAATAAATTATTTAGGCTTGTTGCCGACATAACAGAGATCGACGATTGAAATTTGGTTTTTAAATAAGCTGTAAATGCGGTCTTATCTGCATGCTGACAATATCACATCTTTTGGGTTGCGATAAAATAAATAAGATACTCATTGCAATATCATCTGCGTCTAGCATTTCTAATTTTTCTATTTTTTCGCGTTGTTCTTTTTTGGTTCCGGGCTGCATATCAGACATTACGGCTCCGGGTTCGATTAAGTTTACTTTTATTCCAAGGGGATTTATTTCTTTACGAAGTGATGCCGTAAATCCACGAATCGCTGATTTTGTGGTTACATAAATTGTGCTTTCCGGATTTTTTCTCTCGGCACTCATCGATCCTACATTAACAATATGTCCTGATTTTTGTATTTTCATTCTTTCAACAGCTTGTTGTGCAAAATCAATGTATCCCTTGATATTTGTATCCACTACGTATTTCCAATCATCGTTATTGGTAATTCCTCCAGCAGATAGCGCCGCATTATTAATTAATATATCGATATCTCCCATGCTGAGATCTACAATATCAAAAATCCTTTTAATGTCGTTCTCATTCGTAACATCTGCTGATGTTCCAAACAATTCGGCTTCAGGATATTTTGAGGTAAGTTCTTCATAAGTATTATGGAAATCTTCATGATCCCTGCCGAAAATCAGCACTCTTGCTCCAAGAGAAAGCAGCAATTCAGCCGTGGCTTTTCCTATTCCTGTTGTACCGCCTGTAATCACGATATTTTTTTGTTGTATGTTTGATCCAAAATATTCATTTAAATTTTTCATAATAATAATTTTTTAAGTCGTGTAATAACATACTTTTAGTGAGTGATATGCTTTATCTGCAAATTCATTTTCAATACAAATAATTATTATTTTGCCGCTTTCGCTAATGATTCGGCCATTGCCTGGGCATCTTTGGCGTATGTTCTTTTATAATAATCCAAAAGCTGTTTTTTTGTCTTTTTAGAATCTTTAGAATGTCCTTCCCATATAACTCCCAAAGAAGTATACGGAGGAACTGTTACTCCGATACTACAGAAAAAATTAGCAATATTTCCTGTAATATGTTCGACTCCATCAGAATCTCCTGTGACGATCACGCCTCCTATTTTCCCTTCAAGCGGAGATTTTTCTCCCGCCAGAATTTTATCATAAACTTCATCAAGTCGTTCTATACATCTTTGAAGTTCAGATGAATGATTGTTCCACCAAATGGGCGTGGCAAATAACAAAATTTTGGCGTTTGTGATCTTCTCATAGATTTCCGGCCAGTCATCTTTTGTTTCCATGTGCGTATAAGTGCCCGGCAGAATGTTATGTTTTGCAAGTTTGATGACTTCGTATTCTATATTTTGTTTTTCAAGATATGGCTCTAAAAATTCGACCAGAGTTTGGGTATTTGATCTTCCGTTTTGTTTAAGTGTAGCTAAAAGTATAATCGCTTTCATATTTTTTTATTTAAAAATGTATCACTTTTCTAAAGGCATTTTAAGCATTTTATCTAAACATCAATCAGTCAACAACAGCGCTTAATATTCCGTTATTTAAAACTAAACATTCCTCTGGCAGAAAGTTTATAATTTTCCCAAATAACTTTTATATTATTTTCATTTACAATTAATTACATTACTTTGAATAACAAAAGTGATTTACCACACTATTTTTACCTGACTGTTTCCTTGTATCGTATAATGGAGCACTGTTGCTCCCGAAAATTCTTTTTCTATTGCTTTTTTATTTTGGGTAACTTTTAGATTTTTCGAAATTTTCTTTGGAAAAATAATCTTGACATTACAGTAGAATTCTTCACTTCCTAAGGTTTTAAAAGTTATTGTATTTTTAACTTTTCTAAAGCCTTTTATCGGATAATCAAAAAATATCAAAAAGTCTTCATCTTTAACCTTGCAATATTGTCTTGGCACGACACCAAAAGCCACACCTCCACCATAAACTTCCTGACCAACCTGACCGCTTTTTTCCCAACCGGTATAAAGATCCTCCAACGGAATCCATAATTTTGGTTGAATTTCTCCCGTTTTCACTTCATCAGAAAGCATATTTTCTGGCAATTTTAACGGATAATAATACGGCATTCTTGTAACGGAATATTTTATAAATTCTGGAATTAAAATTCTTAAGGCCGGCAGGATTTCAACACCTTCTGCTTTTATCATGTATTCGCAAAATTTGGCATAAACTTCATGTTCCTCGTATACGGCACTATATGGCGCATCGTTAAGCGGAAAAACAGAAAAGTAATTGGGATAATTTTTTCCAAAACCATATTGGCAATCCCAAATTTGCATGTTTTTAAATAATCCTGCGAGACAGGCATAACTCAAATCGAGATACATTTTTTCTTCGGTTATTTTATAAAGTTCTAAAAGTACGCCGGCAGAAAAAGCGGTATTGTTCGCCTGATAAAAAATTTGAAAGCCATGACCCATCAATTTTTTGACTGCTTTTTTTGCTTCACGCAAATAAAGTTCATCTTTTGTTAATTCATAAACCAAAAGCATTAAATGGGCATATGAGCCCGGTACATCATGCTCACCGCCTTGCCCGGGTACGGTTTCCTGTTTAATAACCTGTAATGTGTCCATTCTATAAAAAACGGGCCATTCGTAGTCAAAATGGCGCGCCACCTTTATAGCGTACTGGATAGAATCTAATAGTATTTTCTCGGCAAGTTTTTCTCCATTTAAGGCAAGTCTGGTAAGATTCATTAACGGATGGTGCAGATACCAGGAATCCATTACCATTTTCTCTTTTTGTTCCTCTGATCCGTCCAGTTTATCATATAAAGCAGGAAGCCAGCGATTTATAGTTTTTATATTAGGATCGTAAAATGCCTGAATTCCTCTTTGCAAATCATCAAAAAGCTGATGTTTTTCTCCGGTCCATTCCATATATTCCTTTAAAGGCACTAATACAGCAAGCTGCACCATAATTTCCGATGGCGTTTTGTAATCGCACAAATAGGCATTCAAATACGGAACACCGTTTGTTTGTGTCCAACAGCCTTTGTTATTGTATAAATCTTCCTGACATTTCTGCGCAATTTTGGGCCATTTGTGATATTCGGTTTTCGGGTGTGGAAGCGATTTATACACTTCACCCAAATTATTTAAGAATTGATGTGTAACCTGAATATCATCTTCGGCAACTTGGTCTGAAAATAATACATAAGCATCTGATAAAACAAAATCTTTATCTGCCGGCAGAGGTTTATCTTCTGTCAACGGTAATTGAAAACCTATTTCCGGCCAGTCTCCTCCTACTGTTTCAGCCACCGACGTTTCAGTTGCTTCACAATATGCACTCATAGAACCTAAATCCTGAAAGTAAAATACCGATCCGGTTTTTGGCTTTGTCATACTCAGAAAAATAAGTCCTGAACGTGCTCCTACCTGATGTGTATGGATGTTTCCAAAGGTATTTTCGACATTTCCTTTTTCTGTTAAAGGCAAAATATCACGTGGCCAAAACGGAATCATGATCGGAAAATCTGATTTAAAAGATGTTTTATAATGCACTAATGGCGAGAAATCATTCGGGAAATCGATCGTGACTTCGTATTTTCCAATTCTCGTTGTCAAATTAATTACCGTCGTTTGACCATCGTCGAATAAATTGGTTATTTCAAAACAGCTGTTTAAACCAAAAGCTGCCCTAAAAGCCATTCTTCCCTGTTTGGGCCATAATGCAACGATCCATAACGAATCGCCAGTGTTGTATAATTGAAAGGTATACTCACGGAATTTCTTTTCCCACAAAACCGTGCTATTTTCCAGATCTGACTGCACTGTCGCAGCCCATGGTGAAATTGATTGCATGTAGTAATAATTTAATGGGTTAGTTTAACTTATTTTCTTTTGGATTAATGATGCTGCACGATCGGCAGCTTTGAGTACAATTTCTTCGGCATTGCCAGAAAACACTTCCTTGTGGCTTATGTTCCTGCTGGTGTTATTATATAAAGAAAAATAGTGCCAACAGGTTTTTCCTTGGTTTCACTGCCTCCAGGAGTTGTAAGACCTGTTATTGCTACTGTTATTTTCGAATTAAAAAACTGAGCGGTTTGTTGCGCCAAATACTTTGTCACCTCTATACATTCCGGCGTAAATTCCTTAATAAGATAATGAGGGACGTTCAGAATTTGTTCTTTTACAAAAACTTCGTAACATACAATTCCTCCTCTTAAGATTTTTCCTGAATCTGGCGTAAGAGAAAATTCTGCGCTAAGTCTTCCCGGCGATGCACTTTCAGCAAAAGCAATATTTAAACCTTTTTCTGCAATAATTTTACTGCATTCCGTAATAATTTCTGATGGCATAATTTCGCTTTTTTTATCAATAATTATTTTTCAGTTTCCGTATTAAAGAATTAACGGGTGTAGTTTTTCGATAAATTAATTTTTATTACACGCAAAAAAGAATTGAGTCACTGATTGTTGTGAAAACATTAAAACTCAAAATCTCAATGCTATTAATCAAATATTTTAAAATTTAGAACGTTCTGCCATAATTATTTAGCTATACAAATTTCAAATCTTAAAACGTCTTTTGCTTACATTATAACAAATAGATTTTATAGAATTTTATTCCCTAAAAAACATATTCTTTTCAATTATTACTTGAAAAAAAAATAACCCGTAGCATATACTACAGGTTATTTACAATCAAGAATTAATAAAAGCATAAGTAAGATGCTTAAGTTATTTACCTTTTGCAGTTGTTGAATCTGTAACAGTTCCGGTTCCGGTCGTGCCTGATGTTCCTGTTCCAACTGTATCTGTTCCCATTTCGGTAGTATCAACAGTTGTTTCAGTGGCTGTTGAATCTGTGTACTGATTATTTGTTGTAGCAGCGTCATTTTTTTAACATGAAAATGCAAGTCCGGCAACAACAACTAAAAGTCCCGTTTTGATTTTGGATGCTGTTTTCATAATTTTAATTTTAATAATTTATAATATGGTAAGTATTAGTTTTCAGTCGCAGTTTTTCAATCGCAGTTTTTCAGTCGTAGTCTCAGTCGCAGTTTTTTCAGTGATAGTATTTATTTATAATTTAAATAATACAGCGAATATTTACTGAAAGCTCAAAACTGTGACTGAGACTGAATACTTAGACTAAAAACTAACACCGAGTTCCTCCGATTATTTAGGAGTTCCCTGACCTGTTGGACGATTTATACTATCTCTAGAAGTAGAATTTGTCGACTTGTTTTTACCTTTTGTAGACTTAGATTTTGTTGTCTCAGTCTTATTGGTAGTTGTCGAATTTTTCTGGGTGCTTTTGTGCGTTTTTCCCTGATGGATTGTGTCCGTTGTAGTTTTCGATTTTGATTTAGGAGTTTCTTGTGCAGAAGCATATCCTACAATCATAATCATTGCGAATGTTAATAATAACTTTTTCATAATATTGATTTTCAAATAATTAATAAATACTTTTTAATTCATTCAAAGCAAATTTTGTATTTAAAAATAAAAAAATCTTACATTTTAATTCATGATACTTATATTATTTCCATTTGTATTTTTTTTCTTTTTTAAGGAGTTTATCAATGTCAGAGTCTTTTTTTTTAATTAAGACATTTTCTATCGTTCTATTACATAAAAAACACATAGCAACATTGTGTTTACCAATAACATAACAAGCTGACAATTATACAATTATTCCTTAAAATCTTATAAGTAAACCCTTTGTTACTCTATTAGATTTGTAAATATTAATTAAATGTAAAATCATGGATACTTCATATCATAAAAATAGTACTGCTACAAGTGCAAGAGCATCAAATAAAAAAGTTGCTTCTAAGACTACCTCATCGAGAAGCAATGAAAAGTCAAATATCGAAACTAAGAAAGTAGCACAAATCAAAAAATAGTAATACAAATACCTTTATTATGAAAACAGAAAATAACAAATTTAATAGTACGGAAGATCGTAATTTTAAAAATTCGGATTCTCAAATTACTGACGAGGCAACTGAAAATTTGAATAACAATCCTTATGATTCTGAAAATCTGGATAATGAATCAGACAGTGAATTAAAAGACATCACTGAACAAGACATTGAAAATGATTTGAAAAATAACGACCTGTTTGAATCTGATATTAATTTAGAAATTGATAATCAAGACAGAAAATTAGGAAGTAACGAATTAGATGATAGTGAATTGCATCGCAAAGAATTCGAAATTGGAGAATTGAGTAACGAACAAATTCAAAATGACGAATTTATCCGGGATGAGACTAATCATGACAAATTTAGAAAAAATGAATTCGATAGTGATCTCGATATCGAAGAAGAAGATCCTAAAAGAAATAAAAACAAGAAAGAAGCCGTCTCAAAACATATAATTTGAGACGGTTTTTTATTTGATGATGTTTTGATTTTTATTGGGTTAATTTTGAGTGGAGGCAAAAATTG
>NZ_JBNNFM010000066.1:0-8906 GCF_050267765.1 Flavobacterium sp. NPDC079362
AATCCAGAAAAAGAATTTTGGTTTATAACTAATGATTTTGAACTTACAGCCAAAGAAGTTGCTGATTATTATAGAAGAAGATGGGATATTGAAGTGTTTTTCAGGTTTATAAAACAAGAGCTCAATGTTAGTCATCTTGTATCACTCAGCAAAAATGGAATACAAGTCATGATTTATATGACTCTAATTGTAGCGATGTTAGTTTTAATTTACAAGAAAGCAAACAACCTTGGTTATAAAACAGCTAAAAGAAGGTTTGTTATGGAATTAAGAGAGCTAATTACAGCAATAATGGTAACACTCTCCGGGGGAGATCCTTCAAAAGTCTTTAAAACATAAGTGGCCGGAATTTCTTCCGACCACTACTACCTTTTGAGGCGATTTTTTAATTTTATAGATTACTTAGTTGATAAACATCATCTAATTCATCATTCGAAGCGATATTTACATTCAAATCGGTTACAAAACCTGAATTCAAACCGTAAACCCAACCGTGAAGCATTAATTCCTGGCCATTTTTCCAGGCACTTTGTACAATTGATGTTTTAGCTAAATTATATACTTGCTCTTTAGCATTGATTTCAACAAAAGCATTAAAACGTTCTGTTTCATCTTCAATCGAATTTAGGTATTTGTCATGCAAACGATATTCATCTTTGATGTGGCGAATCCAGTTATCGATAATTCCAACAGACATATTGCCCATTGCAGCTTTTACACCACCACAACCGTAATGTCCGCAAACAATAACATGTTTTACTTTTAGAACATTTACAGCATAATCCAGAACACTCAGCATATTCATATCAGAGTGTACGACCATATTGGCGATATTTCTGTGTACAAAAACTTCTCCTGGTTTCGCACCAATAATTTCATTTGCAGGAACACGACTATCAGAACATCCAATCCATAATAATGGTGGAGTTTGTCCTTTCGCCAAATCCGCAAAATAATTAGGATCTAATGCTAATGATTTTTCAACCCACTCCTTATTGTTTTCTAATAATTGCTTATAAAACTCTTTCATTTTTTTGTTTTTTGAATGGTATTTCTAAATGCTTAAACATATTAAAAATAACTTTACTGTAAAGTTATCTAATTTTTAATACTTCTCACACTTGAGAAATACCTTAATTAATATAATTTATTTAAAATCTTCTTTTACGGTTTCTTTTTGGACTAATGCTCTTTTGGCAACATCATAATAGTGCTCAATCGAAACGTGATTGCTAAGATCCGGAGAGTTCTCAAGCTCATAAGCTTCTTTAAAACCTTTTAGCTTCACTTTTATGTTTGCATCAATCGCTCGTGTTTCTTTAAATTCACGAATCAAATCCAGAACATCATGTGCAATGTACTCTGTATCCTGAGCATTAATTACTACTTTAGAATTTTCAGGAATCTCATTTAATGTCAATTTTATAGCAGCTTTGTTCAAAAACGAAACTTCTTGTGCTAAATCGATATGGATAACATCTCCATCTTCGTACTCTTCTTTCTTGAAGCTGTACGCTCTTTTTAAGTTTCCTCTCAATACAAAAATGACACTAATTACAATTCCTAAAGCAACTCCTTTAAGTAAATCTGTTGCTACTACAAATACTAGTGTAGCAACGAAAGGGATGAATTGGTATTTTCCTTTTTCCCAGAAATGTTTGAATGTTGCAGGTTTTGCTAATTTATATCCAACCAAAATTAAAACGGTTGCTAAAGTTGCCAATGGAATTTTGTTTAAAAGTGTCGGAATAGCCAAAACACTTAACAATAAAAGCACTCCGTGAATAATAGCTGACATTTTAGATTTTGCTCCTGCATTATTATTTGCAGATGATCTAACCACAACTGATGTCATTGGTAAACCTCCTAAAAGTGAACTTAACATATTACCAATACCTTGTGCCCTAAGCTCAACATTTGTATTCGTATAACGTTTTTGAACATCCATTCTGTCAGCAGCTTCAATACAAAGTAATGTTTCAATAGAAGCAACAATGGCAATTGTTATAGCAACTACCCAAACTTGCGGATTTGTAACAGCAGCAAAGTTTGGTGTAATCAGAATAGATTTAAATTCATCAAAAGATTTTGGAACTGGCAATGAAACCAAATGTTCTTTTGCAATTGCCAATGAGCTTCCTGTAGCAAGAAAAAATTCGTTTAAAGCTATACCAAGGATAACAGCAACAAGTGCTCCCGGAATTAATTTTAATTTCTTTAAAAAAGAAACCTTATCCCAGGAAATTAATATAATAAGCGAAACAAGCGAAATTACTACCGCTCCTAAGTGAATGTGTTTTAAAACATCAAATAAAAACGAAAATGAGTTACTTCCGTCACTTTGTACAAAAGCCTGATCGCCTTCAAAATCTGCATCATAACCAAAAGCGTGAGGCAATTGTTTGAGGATAATAATGATCCCGATCCCCGCTAACATACCTTCGATAACATTTGTTGGAAAATAATTTGAGATACTTCCGGCCTTTAAAAATCCTAATGCTAATTGAATTAATCCAGCAATAAAAACAGACATTAAAAACACATCAAAAGCACCAAAATCAGTAATAGCGGTCAAAATAATAGCTGTTAACCCAGCTGCTGGTCCCGATACACTAATGTGTGACTGGCTTAAATAACCTACCACAATACCACCAATGACACCCGAGATAATTCCAGAAAATAAAGGTGCTCCAGACGCCATTGCGATACCTAAACACAAAGGCAGAGCCACCAAGAAAACCACTAAACCTGAAGCAAAATCAGATTTAAGGTTGGCAAAAAGATTGATTTTTTTTGTCATAATACAATACTAAAAAAATTATTCATTAAAGATTTACCACATTTAATCAAAAATGCAGTGAGTTCAAAATAATCGGAAGTATTATACTAAGTTGGGAGGTGGAGCAAAAATGCTCGGAGAAATATTGTCAAGTTTTACAATATTTTCAGATACTATAGTCTTTTTTTCAATATAGACAGGCATCATAACTTCATGGTGAAGTATTGCCGGATAAACAGCAGCCTTAAGTTCTTTGTGTGAATGCTCCTCTTCAGCAAAACTGAAAAACATAGACCTATCATTGCTTTCCTTTATCACCGTTACAATAGTTGGGGTAGATAAGAAAGCAATAAATATGAATAATAATATGCGAGCAACTAATTTCATTGGAGCAAAAATAGTGTTAAACAAATAAAATCAAAGCTTCAGGGCTAAAATTTTATACAAATTTAACAATCATAAAAAAACAGAATGACACTTAAGCATCATTCTGTTTATATTTGACTCAAAAGCAACCTATTACAATTCCTCTTCTAACCAGGCTCTCATCATCCAGATTGTTTTTTCCTGTTCAGCGATAAAGTCACTCATCATAGAATTAGTACCTTCATCACTTATTTCATCTGATTGTTTCAGAATTTCTCTTTCTATTTTTAATAAATCAGATAATGAATTTACAATTAAATGAACTGCTTTTTCATCATTTGAAATATTCTTTCCAACAGTTAATTTATTATTTTGAATATAATCTTCAAATGTATGTAAAGGAGTTCCTCCAATTGTCAGGACTCTCTCTGCGATCATATCAATTTTTAATTGGGCATCTGTATACAATTCTTCAAATTTTACATGTAAATCAAAGAAACGTTTACCACGAATATTCCAATGTATTCCTCTTAAATTTTGATAATACACCTGGAAATTTGATAACAGAATATTTAATTCCTTTACTAACAGTTCAGACTCTTTTACAGGTAAACCTAAAATATTTGTTTTCATAGTTTTTCGTTTTATAATATGTTTACTACAAATTTAAGATAAGTTCTTTAAAAATGACATAAAAAAAAATTATATTTTCTTATTTTTGCATCACAAAATACTATCAAAATGACAATTACTCAATTACAATATGTGTTAGCTGTTGCCGAGCACAAAAATTTTACTCTTGCTGCCGAAAAATGTTTTGTTACACAACCTACATTAAGTATGCAAATTCAAAAAATTGAAGAAGAACTTAATATTTTAATTTTCGACAGAAGCAAAAAACCAATCCAACTTACAGATATCGGTCAAAAAATTGTCAATCAGGCGAAGAATATTGTAAATGAAGCTGACAGAATTAAAGATATAGTAGAGCAGCAAAAAGGTTTTATTGGAGGAGAATTCCGTCTAGGAATTATCCCGACCATCATGCCAACTCTTTTGCCGATGTTTTTAAATAATTTCATTAAGAAATATCCAAAAGTAAAACTCCTTATTGAAGAGCTGAATACTGATGAAATTATTCTGAAATTAAAAAACGGTCATTTAGATGCTGCAATTGCTGCAACGCCGCTTGAAGATGAAAAAATAAAAGAAATTGTTTTATATTTTGAGCCATTTGTCGCCTATATCCCGGAACATCACGCAAGTTTTCAAAAAGAAGAAATAGAAGTTTCTGATTTAAATCTAAATGAAATTTTGCTTTTGCAGGACGGACATTGTTTTAGGGATGGTATTTTGAATTTATGCAAAAATGGCTCTGATACCGACCAGAATAATTTCCAGATACAAAGCGGAAGCTTTGAAACCCTGATAAAATTAGCCGATGAAGGTTTAGGCACAACGCTATTGCCGTACCTGCATACCTTAGACTTAAAAGATTTCGACAAACTGAAACTACGAAACTTTAAGGAACCAAAACCTGCCCGTGAGGTAAGTTTAATTTACCCAAAGAGCGAATTAAAAATGCAAATCATTGATGCTTTAAGATCTACAATCGCCGGAGTTGTAAAAGGAGCCATCGTTTTCCAGAACGTTCAAATAATTAGTCCGCTACAACAGAAACAAAAATAGAAAAAGGAGCCAATTGGCTCCTTTTTGTTATACTTTGATTAGTAGTAAACTTTGTTTTAATTCCGGTTTCTCAATAATAAAATTCATCAACCATTCTTGCAATTGTTCCATCTCGTATGGTAACAGTGTTTTGATAGCTTTTTCTAATTCTTTGCAGAAAAGTATCGGATCGAAACTTACTCTCTCAAGTATTGATTTCGTGTAATCAAACATTAATTTTGACATAATAAAATAAGATTTTCGGGGGTTATCATTATTTTTAAACTCGCACAAATTTAATCAAATATCATTCATAAGCACTTCTTTTAACTTATTTTTTTAAAAACTTTGGCAACGAATACGTTTTCTTAATATACATAAATCAATATAGAACGATTCTAAACAACTCATTTAAACCTTTTTAAAGGCTCGAAACATTTCACGTTTCCCCGGAGGACCTGCCAATTTTTCTACCGTAAATCCAACTTCGATCATACTTCTTTTAACAACTCCCCGGGCTGCATAAGTTACAAGAACTCCGTTTGGTTTTAAACTATTGTACATTTTCTGAAAAATTTCCGTACTCCACAACTCTGGCTGCACACGATATCCGAAAGCATCAAAGTAAATCAAATCAAAAATTTCGAAATCGTCTATTTCATCAAAAAATTGTTTTCTTTTAGTTAACGAAAAATCGCTGCTAATTTCTATTTTCTGATTCCACTCGCTTTCGTGCATTTTTTCAAACACACCTTTATATTGATCCGCTTCTAATTCTGAGACATAATTCATTTCCAGAACTTCCTTTGCTTCTACCGGGTATGCCTCTACCCCAACATAATCGATTGGCTGTTTTTTGTAAACAGATTCTAAAAAAGTAATAAAAGCATTTAGACCTGTTCCAAAACCAATTTCGAGGATACTAACCGGATTATTGTCAAATAATGAAAGTCCGTTTTTTATAAATACATGCTTTGCTTCCTGAATTGCACCATGTTTTGAATGATAACACTCATCCCATTCCTGCAAATGAATTGTCGTTGAGCCATCTAGCGTTTTTATTATTTCTCTTTTCACTTTTCTACGAATTTACAATCTGATTTTGGTGGTATTCACAGTATTTTGCGAGCCAAAATTAGTCAAAACAAATACGTAAAGCCTTAAAAAACGGTTGTTTTTTCATAAATTCTTTATAAAACTGTCTTAATTTTTTCACTTTATTATAAGATAAATAAATCTCAGTTAAAAGGCATAAATAATGCAGTTTTACTAAGTAAATTACATATTTTTACTTAATTTTGCATTCAACAAATTCTATTTCACACCAAATCATTACTTTAGAATCTTTCTATTGCAATGAGAATTACATAAAAAACTTTACATAATTATGAGTACAACTCAAACAAGCAAAATTGAAATCAGAAAAGCAACTTCGTCAAAAATAAGCGGAGTAGACTTTCAAAACTTAAGCTTTGGTGCTGTTTTTACAGACCATTTATTCGAATGTGATTTTAAAAACGGAGAGTGGCAAAATCCTGTCATTAAGCCTTACGCTCCAATTTTAATGGATCCTTCTTCGAAAGTCTTTCATTACGGGCAAGCTATTTTTGAAGGTATGAAAGCTTACAAAGATGACAATAATGACGTTTGGTTGTTCAGACCTGACGAGAACTTCAAACGTTTTAATAATTCTGCAATTCGTATGGCAATGCCAGAAGTTCCAGAAGCAATTTTCATGGATGGTTTGAATGAATTATTGAAAATTGATCAGGAATGGGTTCAAAAAGGAAACGGAAGCAGTATGTACATTCGTCCTTTTATGATTGCTACAGGCGCTGGTGTTGTTGCAAATCCTTCTGACGAATATAAATTCATGATTTTACTTTCTCCTGCACAATCTTATTATGCCGGCGAAGTAAAAGTAATTATTGCTGAACATTACAGTAGAGCTGCAAACGGTGGAATTGGAGCTGCAAAAGCTGCAGGAAACTATGCTGCACAGTTTTACCCAACTAACTTAGCAAACAAAGATGGTTTTCAACAAATTATCTGGACAGATGATGCAACACATACAAAATTAGAAGAAGCGGGAACAATGAACGTTTTCTTTAGAATTAACGATACTTTATTGACTGCTCCAACAAGCGAAAGGATCCTTGATGGTATTACCAGAAAAAGTTTGCTTACTATGGCAGAAAAAGAAGGTCTTAAAGTAGAAGTTCGTCCTGTTATCGTTTCAGAATTAGTAGAAGCTGCTAAAAACGGATCTCTAAAAGAAATCTTCGGAGCTGGAACTGCTGCAGTTATAAGTGTTATCAAAGGTTTCTCTTACCAGGATGTTTATTATGAAATGACTCCGATTGAGAATTCATATGCTTCTCTTTTAAAAGAAAAACTAACAAGCCTTCAAAATAAACTTTCTGAAGATACTTTTGGCTGGACTGTAAAAGTGCAATAAATAGTCATAAATAAGCAAAAACAGAAACTTCAGATATTAATATTATCTGAAGTTTTTTTTTACAGCATCATTTAATACAGAACATTATTTGTCCTAAAAATACTCATATATTTATAAAATATTACACTAATAAATAATGAGAAATCTAAAATATAACTTTGAGTATTTTTGCTTCCCTATTTGGATAGAACAAGATAATGAAAATCCAATTTATGAAAATATTAGCTTAGACACTTTACCGATTAGCAACCATTTAAAAAATGAAATAAAGGAATTAGAAAACATTTACCAGTCAAAATATAATGACGATTACCCTCCTGACTCTTATGAATTTGACTTAATAGAAGAAATAATCTGTATTAACAGAGTAATTTTATCTGGAAAATTACTGAACGAAGAAATCAGAAATTATTACAATTTAATTTTTGATTTTGATTATTGGAACAAGAGATATAACGAACTTCTAAGTAAATATGCAAAAACAGATAAAACTTAAATCATCCAATAGAACAAGCTCTTGAAACTCCATCAAAGAATGACTCAAAATCTGATTTTACAAAATATTGCTAAACATATTTCGCTTGACGAAAATGAAATCGCTTATTTTCTTTCGATTTTAAAAGAAAAGAAATACCCTAAAAAGAGCATTGTTTTGAAAGAAGGGGAAATATGCAGAACAATAAATTTTGTACAATCCGGAACTTTAAGGGCATTCTACAGAAATCCCGCCGGAAAAGAATCAACAATCATGTTCGCCATTGCTGACTGGTGGATTACAGATATGTCTTGTTTTATTAATCAACAGCCTGCAATGCTGAATATCGAAACTATCGAAGAAAGCCACATATACCATTTGCAAAAAGAAGATCTGGATGATTTGTATCTTAAGATTCCAAAATTTGAACGTTTTTTCAGGATAATAATGCAAAATGCTTACATAAGAAAACAATTGCGAGTGATTCAAAATCTATCGCTAACAGCAGAAGAACGTTATTATATATTTCTGGAGAAGTACCCACAAGTTGCAAAACAAGTTACTCAAAAACAAATTGCTTCGTATTTAGGAATCACTCCTGAGTTCTTAAGTATGATACGCGCCAACAAAAACAAACAGGCATTTTCTTAAACTACATTATTTTTTTGCTGTGATATCTTTACGTGCTTTGTAAAAAAGAAACAGATATGCTTATACTTATTGCAGGACCTTATCGCGGCGGCACAAATGACGACCCGAAACTAATTCAACAAAATTTAGAAAAACTAGAAGCTGTAGCGCTTCCTTTATTCAGAATGGGACATTTACCCGTAATTGGCGAATGGCTTGCATTACCACTACTCCATTTAGCCGGCTCAAAACAAATTGGCGATAGTGCCTGGGACGAAATACAATATCCTGTTGCTCATCGGCTTTTAGAAAAATGCGATGCAGTTCTTCGTCTCGAAGGCGAATCGAAAGGAGCAGACAATGATGTTAGAATTGCAGAAGAAAGAGGTTTGAAAATTTATTATCGTTTAGAAGACATTCCAGATGCAGAGTAATTAAATCGGATAGGAGCCTAGGGATTAATTCCCTAGGCGACCTTCCACACCACCCGGCATACGGATCCGTACCAAGGCGGTTCTTAATTTACGATA
>NZ_JBNNFM010000067.1:0-7896 GCF_050267765.1 Flavobacterium sp. NPDC079362
TTCAGGTTTCAGGTTTCAGGTTTCAGGTTTCAGGTTTCAGGTTTCAGGTTTCAGGTTTCAGGTTTCAGGTTTCAGGTTTCAGGTTTCAGGTTTCAATAAAAAGTTCAATTCATAACGAATTGAACTTTTTATTTATCATTTTCTAATGTCTCCAACAAAAAACTGAAACCTGAAACTTGAAACAAATCAAAAAAACTTAATCATTGATTTTGCTAAAAAAAGGAATAACCGTATTTTTGCATCTCAAAATAAAAAATTAGTAATGGGAAGAGCGTTCGAATTTAGAAAAGGAAGAAAAATGAAACGTTGGTCAGCAATGGCTAAAACATTTACCCGAATTGGTAAAGACATCGTTATGGCTGTTAAAGAAGGTGGCCCTAACCCAGATGCCAATTCTAGATTACGAGCTGTAATACAAAATGCAAAAGCCGCTAACATGCCTAAGGAAAATGTGGAGCGCGCGATAAAAAATGCAAGCAATAAAGATACTGCCAACTATAAAGAGATTTTGTTTGAAGGATATGCTCCTCACGGAATTGCCATTTTGATTGAAACTGCATCTGACAACAATAATAGAACGGTAGCAAACATTCGAAGCTACTTTAATAAATGTAACGGTACAATGGGAACTCAGGGTTCTGTTGAGTTTATGTTTGACCATACTTGTAACTTCAGAATTGCAAAAGGTAATCTTGATCCTGAAGAACTGGAACTAGAACTAATTGATTTTGGTGCTGAAGAGGTTTTCGAAGACGAAGACGGAATCTTAATTTACGCGCCTTTTGGAAGCTTTGGAGCTTTACAGAAAGAATTAGAAAACAGAGGTCTTGAAATTTTATCTTCTGGTTTTGAGCGTATTCCGCAAATTACCAAAGAACTTACTGAAGCTCAAATCGCTGACGTTGAAAAACTAATCGAAAAAATTGAAGAAGATGATGACGTAATGAACGTTTATCATACGATGCAGGAAGCATAATTTTTTCTTTTATAAAATATTTAAAAGCTCTGAATTATTCAGGGCTTTTTTGTTTTTTAAACATTCCTAAAAAGTCTGACAGAAAGTATTAGAATTAAAATAAACTATTATATTTGTCAGTACCACATTATAAACCAATTCAAAAAACAAATTTATGCAAACATCAAAATACACAAAATACGCCGTTATCGTTTTGGTAATTTTATTTGTAGTTCTTAGTGTTATTAACTAAAACAATAAAAACAAAAGCCTCTTAAAGTCTAATTTTTAAGAGGCTTTTTTTTATTAAGAAATATCTATTTACTAAAATTAATTTTTCTTAAACGGCTTATTATTTTATTCTTAATTTTAAATTACTTTTTAGACGGATTAGTAGTTATTTTCAATAAATAAGTCCCTTCCGGTAAATCTGCAATATTAGAAGCATTACTACCCATTATTTTTTTTCCCTGCGAGAAAACCTCAACATTTTTAGAACCTGTATTCGACTCAATTGCAGAAACTGCAGAAGTTGCTGTTTTTGCTGCAATTGTAGTTTTGGCAGGTGCCGTTAATGCAGCATTCTTTTTTACTGTATTTGTAACTGCATTTTCAATTGCAGCAGTTGGTTTCGAACTATTATAAGATTCCATAACTTGTTCGTCTGTCATTGCAACACTGTAGATTCTAAGATCGTCTACATCAGCGTTTATGCCAACTGTTGAGTTTATTGATCCCAACCTTAGAATATAACCTTTTGTTGAACGCGGAATCCCTTCAACGGTTTTTAATAATTCTCCGTTACGATACAGTTTTGAGATATTACCATCATAAGTGACACTATATTGATACCAGACTTCTTTTTGAAGCGGAACTGAAACTATCATATTATTTGCATCGCCCCAACCTACCAAACTTAAATCTGAATTTCCGGAAGATGCAGATTGCTGTACAAGACCAAAATACTGAGTACTTAAAGCGGTGCCATAACCCAAAATATAGTTTACTGAATTTATAGCATTAAATTTTACCCAAATAGATATTGTTCTCGGTTTATTTCCTTGCGGAAGATCTCCAACTACACCTTGCAAAGCTTTGCTGGTAAGCCTTTGAGCACCTTTGGCAACTCCCATTCTGTCATTTACAAAATTTGGCGCACTTAAAAAGGAAATAGTATTATCAGTATTACTTAAAGTTCCATCAAAATTGAACTCCTGTACTGGATTTTGAGCATTAGTACTTAAAAAACTTACGAACATTAATGTCAGTAATAATTTTTTCATATTTATAGATTTAGGGGGATTCAACGTGCTTAAAAAAAGCACCAAACATAGTAACATTTAACAGAAGCAAAAACAAATTCAAAAGCACATCTAAATTCCTTAAACAGCTACTTTCAACAGCTTTATGCATTTTATTAAAATTAAATTATAATATTATTTTTTGTTAAAAATATAATATTAATTCAAACTAAAAAATGCTTATCATGTATAATTGCGATATTATTACAAAAAACGAAACTAAAAAAACATCTTTTCTAACATTTGTAAAAACATTTTTACAAAAAAAAGGAATACAAAAACTCAGCCTGTAAAATTAAAAAGCCATCCAAAGTAAAAATTCAGAAGGCTTTTTCACTATTCAAAAAAATAATTGCTTACCAAACAACATAAAAAAAATAAAAATTAATTAACTAACTATTTTAATAAACCTAAATTTTGTTTTTAATTTGAAGTTACTTTTTTTGAAGGTGTATTTGTTATTTTCAACAAATAAGTTCCTTCCGGCAAATCATGAATATTCATTGTATTAGTATTACTTCCGTAAATTTTTTGTCCTTGCGAGAATACCTCAACGTTCTTAGGCATTTCATTAATATCTCCTGTTGTAATAATATTTGACAGAGCAGCTTTTGCAATTGTTTTTGTCTTAACTTCTACTTTTTTTACTGCTTTTACAGCAGAAGCCGGTTCAATAGCAGCAGCAATAGAAATAACAGCTTTTGAACTATCATATAATGTCATGACTTGTTCATCAGTCAAAGCAATATTATAAATCTTTAAATCGTCTATATCTGCATTAATACCTATAGTGGTATTGATTTCTCCCAGTCTGAAAATGTTTCCTTTAGTAGAACGTGCAATTCCGTTAACAGATTTAAGCAATTGACCATTCCGGTAAATTTTAGAAACCTTCCCATCGTATGTTATTGTATATTGATACCAAACATTTTTTTCAAGAGGAGTTGAAACAATTACATCATTAGAGGCTCCCCAGCCTGCCAAACTTAAATCTGAATTCGAAGAAGCAGTACCTTGTTGCAATAATCCACAATATTGAGCATTATAAGCAGTTCCGTAACCCCATATATAGTTTGCAGAAGTAATGTCGTTAAATTTAACCCAAATACTTACCGATCTCGCATTATCACCTTGAGGAAGATCATCAATAACAGCTTCAAGAGCCTTATTGGCAAGTCGTTGTGCTCCCTTTACTACTCCGGCTCTGTCAGTAACAAAATTATTTGTTCCCATAAAAGAAGTAGTATTAGCGGTATTATTTAAAGTACCATTGAAATTAAACTCCTGAATTGGATTTTGAGCATTAACATTCAAATAACTTACAAACATCAAAGTGAGTAGAAATTTTTTCATAGTAGTAGATTTAGGGGATTAAAACTTTGTGTCATTTTAACACTGCTAAACTAGATTATTATGTTTTTGAGCGGAAATTTTTTCGACAACTAACCTAAATAATCGTTTAAATAACCAAAATCAATGATTTCATACCTGCAATTGTATTTATTTATACTCTTAGTGAAATTATTAAAATAATAAATTTACGTTAACAGAATTCAATAATTCTTACGTAGAAATACGGTATTCACAATTAAAACCAAAACATTAACATTCAGAAAAAGTACGTCCTGATGCTTTATTAAGTAACAATCAGCTGCTTAAAAAAATAACCCCATAAAAAAAGCTCCATTTGTTTTACAAATGGAGCTTATATTTATGTATAAAAGTATTTTACTACTTTACAAATTCAATTTTTTGAACTTCTTCTTCATTAACACTGTCAAAGAAACCTTGTTCATTCATCCAGTCATCGCTAAACACTTTACTCATATAGCGAGAACCGTGATCAGGAAAAATAGCAATAATATTACTATCCTTGGTAAATTCGCCTTCTTCTGCATACTGTTTGATTGCCTGCATTACAGCTCCGGACGTATACCCTACAAATAATCCTTCTTTTCGGGTGATTTCTCTGGCTGAGTGAGCACTTTCTTCATCGGTTACCTTGATAAACTTATCAATAATATCGAAATCTGTAGCAGATGGAATCAGGTTTTTACCTAAACCTTCTATACGATACGGATAAATCTCTTTGTTATCAAATTCCCTTGTTTCGTGGTACTTCTTTAAAACAGACCCAAAAGCATCAACACCTAAAATTCTAATATTTGGATTTTGTTCTTTAAGGAATTTTGCAGTTCCGGAAATTGTTCCTCCAGTTCCGCTACAAGCCACAAGATGTGTGATTTGTCCTTTAGTCTGTTCCCAAATTTCAGGACCTGTAGTGTTATAGTGCGCATCAATATTTAGTTGATTAAAATACTGATTGATGTAAACCGAGCCTTTTGTTTCTTCGTGCAAACGTTTGGCTACATTATAATAAGATCTTTCATCATCTGCTGAAACGTGGGCGGGGCATACATATACCTTTGCTCCCAGACTTCTTAACATGTCAATCTTATCTTTCGATGATTTTGAGCTTACTGCCAATATACAGTTATAACCTTTTATAATGCTTACCATTGCTAAACTAAAACCTGTATTACCTGATGTTGTCTCAATGATAGTATCACCTGGCGTTAGGATTCCTTTTTTCTCGGCTTCTTCAATAATATATAACGCTATTCTATCTTTTGAGGAATGTCCTGGATTAAAAGCTTCTACCTTCGCGTAGAAATTACCTTCTAACTCTTCGGTAATTTTATTTAGCTTAATAAGTGGGGTATTACCTATTAACTCTAAAACATTATTATAAGCGTTTATTTCTTCTTTCATAAAAAAATAGTTAATCGAAGGTATTTTTAAATACCCTTGATAGGTTGCAAATTTAACAAAAAATTTCTAATTAGCTTTCAATTTTTTCTAAATCTAATAAAAAACTAAATTCTTTTGCTAAGTCTCTTAAAGCCTCAAAACGTCCAGAAGCTCCACCATGTCCCGCATCCATATTGGTATCTAAAAATAAAAGATTTTTATTTGTTTTTAGATTTCTAAGCTTAGCCACCCATTTAGCTGGCTCCCAATACTGTACCTGTGAATCGTGTAGTCCCGTAGAAACATACATATTAGGATAGTTTTGCGCTTTTATATTATCATACGGTGAGTACGATAACATATAATCGTAATATTTTTTATTATTCGGGTTTCCCCATTCGTCGTATTCTCCAGTTGTTAACGGAATACTGTCGTCTAACATAGTTGTAATAACATCTACAAAAGGTACCTGAGCAATCACTCCGTTGTATAATTCCGGAGCTTCATTGATAATAACACCCATTAAAAGTCCTCCTGCAGATCCTCCTTCAGCATATAAATGTTCAGGAGATGTGTAATTTTCACTGATTACAAATTTAGAGCAATCAATGAAATCTGTAAAGGTATTTTTCTTTTTTAACAGTTTTCCATCTTCATACCATTGTCTTCCTAAATCCTCTCCTCCTCTAATATGGGCGATTGCGTAAACAAAACCGCGATCTAACAAAGAAAGTCGGGTCGATGAGAAATAAGTATCCATTGTGATTCCGTATGAACCATAAGCATAAAGCAATAACGGATTTTTACCGTTTTTATTTAATCCTTTACGGTAAATCATCGAAATAGGCACTTTGACACCATCTCTGGCAGTTGCCCAGACACGTTCTTCGATATAATTCTCTTTATCAAACTTACCTCCCAAAACCTGGTGTTCTTTTAAGATTTCCTTGGTTTTAGTCTTCATATCAAAATCAATTACAGACGAAGGCGTTGCAAGCGATTGATAGCTATAACGCAAAATATCTGTATCAAAATCAATATTTGTGGTAGTATAAGCGTTGTAAGTTTCACTGCCAAATGGAAGATAATAATCAGCTTCACCATTCCATGGCATAATACGAATATGATTCAAACCATTTGAGCGCTCTTCAACCACTAAATAGTTTTTAAAAATTTCGATATCTTCCAACAAAACGTCTTCGCGATGCGGAATTAGGTCAACCCAGTTTTTCTTGCCTGTTTTATTTTCAGGCGTTTTCATCAACTTAAAGTTAGTCGCCTTGTCTTTATTGGTTAAAATATAAAAAGAGTCCTCAAAATGAGAAATACTATATTCTAAACCGCGAACACGAGGCTGGAAAACCTCAAATTCACCATCAGGAGTATCAGAATTCAAAATTCTATATTCAGTAGTCAATGTACTTCCTGAACCAATAACAATATATTTTCTTGATTTCTCTTTGCTTACAGAAACATTAAAAGTATCATCAGTTTCATTAAAAACCAAAACATCAGCCGCAGTATCAGTATTTAGTTTATGTCTAAAAACCTTATCTGCCCTTAAAGTTACCTCATCTTGTCTCGTATAAAAAATAGTATTATTATCATTTGCCCAAACTGATCCTCCGGTAGCATTTTCGATTTTATCTGATAAAATCTCTCCTGTTTCTAAGTTTTTGATCTGAATAGTATAAATTCTTCTTCCTACGATATCAACCCCAAAACTTGCAAACTTGTTATCCGGACTCACACTTAAACCTCCTAATTTAAAATAAGCCTGATCTTTTGCCAATTCATTGCAATTGAATAAAATTTCTTCATCTGCAGAAAGGCTTCCCTTTTTTCTTGAAAATATCGGATAATCCTGTCCAGTCTCGAAACGGGTAATATAATAGTAACCATTATAGAAATAAGGCACCGATGAATCATCTTCCTTAATTCTGCTTTTCATTTCCTCATACAAATTCTCCTGAAGATCTTTTGTATGCGAAGTCATACTTTGGTAATATGAGTTTTCCTGATTTAGATAATCGATAACTTCAGGATTTTCGCGGTCGTTAAGCCAAAAATAATTATCGACTCTTGTTTCTTTATGTTTTTTTAATGATTTAGGAATTTCTTTGGCTTTTGGAGCCATTATATCGTTTTGCATTGATTAAGCATTAGTTTTTAAATACGAAGGAGCAAAAATACTACAAAGACAACAGAAGAGAATTAATTTTTTCATAAAATATTCTATTGTTATCATACAGCAATATACTAATTTTGTATGAATTAATTTAAAATCGACAAAAATGGATTTAATGGGAATGATGGGTAAACTTAAAGAAACCCAACAAAAAATTGAAGATACAAAAAAGCGTCTGGATACTGTTTTGATTGATGAACAAAGCGCTGACGGCTTACTAAAAGTAACATTAACAGCAAATAGAAAGATAAAATCAATCTCTATTGACGACTCTTTGCTTGAAGATAAAGAACAACTTGAAGACTATCTTATTATAACACTAAACAAAGCAATTGAAAAAGCAACAAGTGTTAATGAACAAGAACTTGATGCTGTTGCAAAAATGGATATGCCAATGATTCCGGGAATGGATAATTTGTTTAAATAGATTTCAAAAGGCACAAAGGTTCAGATTTGCAAAGGTTCAAAGTTTTTTTATCTTGCACACCTGAAGTTTCTGGACAAAAAAAAGAGGCATATTTTGCTAGTAGTGGTCGGAAGAAATTCCGGCCACTTATGTTTTAAAGACTTTTGAAGGATCTCCCCCGGAGAGTGTTACCATTATTACTGTAATTAGCTCTCTTAATTCCATAACAAACCTTCTTTTAGCTGTTTTATAACCAAGGTTGTTTGCTTTCTTGTAAATTAAAACTAACATCGCT
>NZ_JBNNFM010000068.1:0-7406 GCF_050267765.1 Flavobacterium sp. NPDC079362
TATCGTAAATTAAGAACCGCCTTGGTACGGATCCGTATGCCGGGTGGTGTGGAAGGTCGCCTAGGGAATTAATCCCTAGGCTCCTATCCGATTTCTACCAACTGACTAGGCTTGATCTGTTAAAATTTAGATTTTAACCTGCTCAAAGTTTCCTGCGAAATATTTATGTACGAAGCGACTATTTTATTGGGTAATCGTTTTACGATCGCCGGATTTATTTTTAGTAATAACTGATATCTTTCTAAGGCATCCATGGTGGTAAACGACATCAGTCTATTGGTATTATTGACATAAGCTCTCTCTAAATAGCGACAATAAAATTGCATCCATTGTGGAATAGTTTTAATCAAATGATCAAAATCTTCGTGACTGATATACAATAATTCCGATTTTTCGATTACCTGAATATATTCCTCTGACGGCAATTTGGTTATAAAACTCACTAACGCCGTAGCAATCTGATTTTCGAAAGCAATATATCGCGTAACATCTTTTCCTTCTTCGTTGATGAAATAGATTCTCAAACATCCTTTGCCCACAAAATACGTATTCTGACTGGTTTGTCCTGCCGAAAGCAACAACTCATTTTTGCCTTGTTTTAAAGGTTTGAAATGCGACAAAATCGTATTGAGGTCCTCATCAGAAACCTCAATACGATTTTTTATATAATCACCAAGTTGCTCGTATACCATTGTTTATTTATAATCTCGCACAAATTTGCGGTAATAGATAATATCTTCTATAGATAAAACTATCAAATCGTGTTGTTCTGCAAAGCTAATGATTTTGTCAAGTTTTGCCATACTGCCATCTTCATTCATTAATTCGCATAAAACAGCTTCCGGTTTTAAGCCCGCCAATTTCATAAGATCAACGCTGCCTTCAGTGTGACCATTTCGTTCAAGAACCCCGTTGTTTCTGGCGCGTAAAGGAAAAACATGACCGGGTCTGGCTAAATCTGATGCCTTTGCGTTTACAGCACTTGCAGTTTTAATGGTTGTAACGCGATCAGCTGCCGAAACTCCAGTTGTAACACCTTTTTTTGCTTCGATCGTGATGGTAAAAGGAGTTTGAAAACTACTGGTATTTTCCTGAGCCATATAAGGCAATTCCAGTTGATCTGCTTTTTCATTGGTCAGGCAAAGACAAACAATTCCGCTGCATTCGCGAATCATCATAGCCATATCAGGTACGCTTATATGTTGTGCAGAAAAAATCAAATCACCTTCGTTTTCACGATTTTTATCATCAGTTAATAAAATTCCTTTTCCGTTTTGCAAATGGTTTAAAGCATTTTCTACACGTTTTATGCTGGTTGTACCAAACTTCTCTACCGGATATGTTAGTGTGCTGATCATTTGTTTTTGGTTTAAATTAATAAGCAGCAAATCTAGAATTGTTTAAGATGCAAAAGTTTGATGTAAGTCAATAAAATGATTTGTTTGCCACGAATTTCTTTTGAGAAAAGGAGGTAGCCACGAATTTCACGAATTTGCACTAATTATTATACAGAAAGTGGTTAACCACAAAGTACACAAATTTCCGCTAATTTCTTTTTGTATGCTTATGGTTTAAAAAGGTTGCCATGAATTTTACGAATTTTCGTAAATTATTTTTTCTACAATTGCGGATAAACATAAATTGAAATTAATGTATCTATCTGTAAACTATGATTTTTATCTTTTTTATGTTCAAAGATTGTAAAAGAAATTAGCGAAAATTCGTGAAATTCGTGGCAACTTTTAATTCGTAGCAAAAAAAAAACTCTTAAACTAATTCTAAAAGTCTTTCAGTATCCATAACTTCTGCAAATTCCTTATGTAAACTCGCCAAAGATATTTGATGTACCAGTTCAGAATCATATTTTTCTCCATTAATGCCAATTCGGTCAAAAGTTGCTGTAGCATCAGAAACTAAATAGACATCAAAGCCAAAATTCCCTGCCATTCTTGTAGTGGTCGAAACGCAATGATTCGTCGTAAGACCTGTGATCACAAGAGTTTTGATCTTAAGATCGTCAAGTCTTTCTTTCAGATTAGTACCGATAAAAGCACTATTAACATTTTTTGTAATTACTGGTTCACCTGCAATTGGTTTTGCTGCATCTTTGATTTCGAATCCCGGATGTGATGCGTGTAATTTTGATTTAGGTTCTAATGAACTGTGAACGATATGAAAAACAGGAAGTTTCAGCGTTCTCCATTGTTCCAGAAGCTGAGCGATATTTGTTTCAGCACTTTTATTGTTTCGGTTTCCGCCCCAATATTCTTCATCATCAAAACCTTTTTGAACATCAATTATAATCAAGGCAGTATTTAAGTCTTTAAGCGTCATTATTTTATAAATTAGATTATTAGATACAAATGTATCCTTATCGTCAATATCAAAAAAGGACAAAGAATAGTCGTTTTAAGACCACTTATTTTTAATTTCCGTAGGCAATGCATCAAGATGGGTTTCGAGAACAATTCGTAATTGTTTAGAAGTTTTGTAACCGCATAAATTCGCGATGTATTGTATTTTATAATTAGAATTGGTAAGCAGGCTTTTGGCTTTTTCGATTCTTAATTTCGTACGATATTCGGCGATCGTGATGCCGGTTTGTTTCTTGAAAATACGGGTTAAGTTTCTGGGACCAATGTGAATCAATTCGGCTAAAAAATCGATTGTTGATGTTTTTTCCAAATTCGAGATAATCCAATCCTGAATGATATGAATTTTTTCATCATGATGGTTTCGGTTTTGCAAATAGACACTTTCCTGTTCGTCATTGCCGTTTCTTCTTTTGTAAACCACCAATTCTTTAGCAATTGCAGCAGCGGTTTCTTTGCCATTTCTTGCTTCGATAATGTGCAAAGCCAGATCAATTCCCGTTATGATTCCGGCGCTGGTGTAAAGCCTTCCGGATTGGGTAAACAAGGTATTCTTTTGAGTTTTTACAAGCGGAAAATCGTTTTGAAGTTTGTCAACCAATTTCCAATGCGTAGTACATTCTTTATGATCTAAAAGTCCGGCTTTCGCCAAAATAAAAGCACCCGAACAAATACTGCAAATCGTGGTTTGATTTTCATTTACTTTCAAAAGCCATTTAAAAAACAAAGCATCTTCAGCATTCAGATCAATTTGATTCGTGCTGCTTCCGGCAATAAAAACAAGATCATTTTCCTGAGGATTTGTTTTAGAAAAATGGGTGAGTGCCGACAATTCTAATCCCGAAGAAGAAATAATAGAAAATTGACTGCTAATATATTGAAGTTCATATTCAAGACCTAAGCCAATAGCTTCCTGAAAAACTTCGACAACGCCGCTTAAATCAAGAAGTGTAACTTGTTTAGGAATATAAAAATAGACTGTTGTTTTTGTCATTAGCAGAATGTGTTAAGCACTCATTTTGAATGATACAAAAGTATGTGATTAATTTTATTTCTAATGTTTGCAGTCGAAGAAGTAATATTCCTTTGGCATTTAATAAAAAAAAAGTTAGGACAAATCACTTATGTAGTCAAAAGACTACTTATTATTTCAGGACATTAAAATAAATTTAATAGAAGTAAAATAGGAGTTATCAATGGTATACCTGTTTTTTTTTTCGTTTTTAAGAGATAAATACAATCCTCATGATAAAAGAACAAGTAAATTATTTTCAATTCCCTATTCCCATTTATTTAAGTGTACATTTGAGATAAAACCAACTTCATAATGTATAAAATAAAGGATATAAGGATTTTGCTCACTGATGACGATGAAGACGACAGAGATTTTTTTGCCGAAGCTTTAGCTGATTTACAACTCAAAAATCCCATCGAATTTTGTAAAAATGGTGTAGAACTTCTGGACCGTCTTTATGATGCGAATTTAGTTATTCCCGATATCATTTTTTTAGATCTTAACATGCCTATATTATCAGGATTCGAAACCTTACAACAAATAAAAGAAGATATTAAATTCAAAAATATTCCATTGATCGCTATTTACTCAACTTCTGCAGCTGAAGATGGTGTAAAAAACACTTTTGAATTAGGTGCTAATGCTTACGTCGTAAAACCATTAGTTTTTAGTGATTTAAAAAAAGTACTAATAAAAGTTATTGAAACCGATTGGAAAGAAAAGCTGCAGGATCTAAGGATTGAATCTTTTGTTATTACGGTTTAATTTCAAACATCTATAATTGTACTATCATGTATATGCAGAAAATCATATTATTTTACCTGTGTAATCTATTTTAGGATATAAATTTACTTATTAATTTAGCTATGCTTAATAAGAAAACCTTCAAAATGATGTAGCCGAAATCCTAAAGTTACATTATCTCTTTTTTGATATTTACTGAATTTCAGTAACAGCAATTATAGCCCCTTAATAAAAATCATTACTTACATTTACTTGCCATGACAACAAATCCAGGTTTAAACACACTGATTGATTTTTTAGATAAACTAAAAAAACAAACTGCCGACGCACACAAAAATCTTGAAAAATTATCAGTTTCAGCTTCCATACTTTCTCCCAATCTGCAAATTGAAGACTATTGCCATTATCTGGCGCTGATGCATGCTGTGCATAAAAGCACCCAGGAACATATTTTCCCATTATTATCAGGTGTTTTTCCTGATTTGGAAGAAAGAAAAAAAACGCAATGGATTGAAAATGATCTTGCTTTTTTGAATTATAAAATTACAGAATCAAATTCGGTTTTTAGATATCACGATATCAGCATTCCGTTTGCAATAGGAATATTATATGTTGTAGAGGGATCCTCTCTGGGCGGAAGGTTTATTCTGAAAAATGTTGAAACCATTCCGGTTTTAAGTAACCAAAGCGGTACTTCTTATTTTGCAGGATATGGTAATAAAACAGGCAGTTATTGGAAACAGTTTTTAAGTGCACTTACAGAGTATCAACAGAAGTATAATTGCGAAGACGAAATTATCGAAGGTGCTGTTTATGCATTCGATTGCATTCACAATCATTTTATGAATACGGTCAAAAATGAAAATTAAAGATATTGTTAATCGTGATTTAGTTACATTGACTAATTGTGAGCACGAACCCATACATATTCCGGGAAGTATTCAGCCACATGGTTTTTTATTGGGCGTAACCTTAGATTGGAAAATTGATTTCTGTACAGCCAATATTTCAGATTTTGTAGCTTTGGTTTTTGATCAGATACTTGGACAAAAATTTGATGCAGTTTTTGGCGTAAAAGCTCAAAAAGAATTGCATGATTATATACATGACAGTAAAGTACCGCTTGTTTTTCCGCTTGAAATAACACTAATAAATGAAAATTTTCAGGTAACGATTCATAAAAGTAATTCCATTTATATTCTGGAGGCTGAACCACAATCTGCAGGAAAAGAACAGCTTGCTAATATATATGCACAAACGATTCAGTTTGTGTCTGATATGAACAATACGCGGACCCTGAAAGATTTATGTGCACTTGTTGCCGAAGGAACACGCGAAATAACCGGTTACGACCGTGTTATGATTTATAGATTTGATGCTGACTATAATGGCGAAATTTTTGCTGAAAGCAGGAGGGAAGATTTAGAACCTTTTTTGGGACTTCATTATCCTCACACAGATATTCCGGTACAGGCGAGAGAATTGTATATGAAAAATCAGCTGCGATTAATAGTTGATATAGGCTATAAACCGGTTCCTGTTTTTACGATTGATGATCAGGAAAATAAAAACCTCGATCTAAGTCTTTCTGTTCTTAGAAGTACATCGCCCATTCATGTCGAATATTTAAAAAATATGGGAGTTGGGGCTACCTTAACCATTTCGCTTATTCATCATAATCGTTTATGGGGGCTGATTGCCTGTCATCATTATTCGCCTAAAAATATCTCTCCTGAGATTAGGCTTGCAGCCAAACTGCAGGGACAGTTTATTACCTCTCAAATCGATTTGCGACAATCTAATGATGAATACGAAATTGCCCGTAAAACCAGCAGGGCACTCGAAAGGTTAACTGCCTTAAATCTTCCGTTATCACATGAATCGTTTAAAATCCTTTGTCAGCATCCGGAATTATTAAAGCTTTGTAACGCTGCCGGAGTTTCGATCTCTATTGGTAAAAAAATGTATAAAAGCGGGCTTACCCCATCAGACGAAAAAATAAAGAGGATTATTTCGGGCATACGTGCTTATGAGTATACCACAACATTCACCACTAATAAACTCAGTGATTTTGTTCCGGATTTAGACGGCTACGAAGATGTTTCGGGCATTATTTATCACTCATTGGGTAATGGAAATACTATTATTTGGTACAAGCCAGAAACTATTGCCGAAATAAGCTGGGCAGGAGATCCTGAGAAAGCCATAATTATCGACAGCAAAGGATTGCATCCTAGAAATTCGTTTCATTTATGGAAACAAATTATAAAAAATCAAAGCAGTATCTGGTTAGATCCCGAAATCAATGCCGCTGCAAGTTATGCACATGCGCTGCACAATCAGATCATAATGCTGTTGCTGAGCGAGGAAGAAGAGAAATACCGAAGTTTGAGTGAAGTATTAAAAGAAACCAATTCAGAGCTTGAAAACATCAACTGGATCAGTACGCACGACTTACAGGAACCTTTACGTAAAATTCAGTTTATCACTTCAAAAGTGTTGTCTGATACCAATGAGATTCCATCTGTAGCAGTTATAGATTCCTTGCAGCGCGTGACTAAATCTGCCAACAGAATGCAAAATTTGTTGATTGATATCCTGAAATACACCCGAATAAAACATACCAAAGAATCTGTTCGGAAGGTTAGCCTGAATTATATTCTGGAAGAAACCCTGCAGGAAATGAAGGAAATAATTATCGAGAATAAAGCAGTTTTTGAATGTGAAAGCCTGCCGGATGTGCATGCGATTCCGTTTTTGATGAAACAGCTGTTTTCTAATATCCTGCACAATTCACTAAAATACGCCTCAATAGACCGATTGCCAGTCATTAAGATAACAAGTTCAAAAGAACCGGAAATAAACGAATACTCCAATAAAGTATATTGCCATTGGGTTACTTTTTCAGACAACGGAATTGGTTTTGAACAAGAATATGCCGAGTCAATTTTTAAAATCTTTTCAAGACTGCATACTCTAGAAAAATACGACGGATCAGGCGTTGGACTGGCACTCTGCAAAAAAATAATGCAGACCTGCAATGGCAATATCCGCGCAGTAGGAAAGCTGAATAAAGGTACAGATATTACAATTTATTTTCCGTGTGATCCTTTAGATTCATTGGGTTGATATAATTTTATACGATTGAAACAAAAGACGATATGCTCGAAGTATATCGTCTTTTTTGTTGTGTGCCCAGCATGGGCGATAACTCTAGGGTGTAAGTCCCGAACACGCCTTTACAGTGGGAAGTGTTAGCTGAATGCAAGGGTGTC
>NZ_JBNNFM010000069.1:0-5323 GCF_050267765.1 Flavobacterium sp. NPDC079362
GACCATTTTAGCCCAAATTTACATTTTTCAAGAAACACTCTGTAAATCTACTAGTATAATAAAAGAAAGAGGTCGTCTTTTCAGACAACCTCTTTGTTTTAGAACATTATTTACGGACACGAAGTCAGGAAACGAATTTCAAATAAATAAGCCATCGCAGAACTATCCATACATATTTTTTATCTCCGACATAACAAAGGTACTTTGAGTACTCCCTATACTTTCAACTGATCCCAATTTATTAAAAACAAAATCCTGATAATGCTTCATGTCTTTAGCAGAAACTTTCATTAAAAAATCGTAATCACCAGAGATATTGTAACATTCCACAACTTCTTCTATTTTCATAATATCACTAACAAACTGATTTCCGATATTACGATCGTGCTGTTTAAGTTTGATATTACAGAAAACGATGAATCCCCTGTTTAATTTTTCTGCATCAAGGAGTGCTATATACTTCTTAATATAGCCACTGTTTTCTAATCTTTTAATTCGCTCAAAAACAGGCGATGCCGAAAGATTTACCATCTTAGCAAGCTCTTTTACTGTATACTTAGAATTATCATGCAGTATATTTAATAATTGAAGATCAATATCATCTATTTGTTCCATAGAATATTTTACTTTAAACAGGTTTAATTTATTTCTAAAACAGAATAAAATTCTTCAAATATAACCAAAAACAATACAAAAATCTTATTTTACACAAGTTAAAAACATAACATACTGCAGCATTGATCTTCACAGTATAAAAATCTAAAAGGCATTATTTTATAGCAGGGAGAGTTATCCTTGATGCCCTTGATCGAAAAAAGATAAAAGGCCACGTCATAAATAAAATTATACTTCTTTTCGTCGAGCCATACCCTGAGCGATGATACTAGCGGCAATCAATTGCAAGGCATGGTAAAGCATGAGCGGCAGCAATATGATGCCAGTGATGGTGCTGTGCTGAAAAAGTACTTTTGACATAACGGTGCCGTGTACCAATGACTTTTTAGACCCGCAGAATAAGACAGTAATACGGTCTTCATCTGAAAAACCAAGCAAGCGGCTGAGTAATCCGACACAAAAGAATACAGCAAAAAACAACGCCATCATCCCTGCAGCGAGTCCGGCAAGTTCAAGGGCGGTGAAGCCTTCAAAAAGATGTTCGGAAAATGACTTGCAAAACGACGTGTAAATAATCGTTAGAATAACTGCCTGATCGAAATATTTGAGCTGTTTCTTGTATTTTTCGGCAATGGCACCCAAACGGGAATTGAGGCTTATGCCAATGATGACAGGCAGCAAGACTTGAAGAATCAACTTTATGACGATATGAGTAACATCAAAATTGCCTGTCGCAGAAGCTATAAAAAGCCCAACCCAGATAGGCGTAACGACTACTCCAATCAAACTGGAAATGCTAGCATTGAAAATGGCTGCGGGAATGTTTCCCTTAGCGATGGAAACCATCACCACCGAAGAGGAAACTGTGGATGGCAATGCTGCCAGAAAAAATACACCAAGCCAAAGCAGCTCGAAGCCGTTATTGACAAACAACGGGCGAAATGCCAAAACAATGAGCGGAAAAAATAAAAAGGTGGTCAACTGGACGACAATGTGCATTTTCCAGTTAGAAAGTCCGGCTTTTAGTTTCTCAACACTCAGTCGCATGCCATAAAACAAAAAAATCAAGGAAACACCAGCATTGGCAATCTCCTCCAGCGAAACAGGTTCTTTGATCATGCCTGGCTTTGGCAAAAAATAAGCCATCAGAATCATGGTGGCTATCATTAACAGGAAACCGTCGAAACCTACTTTTTTTAATACTTCTAATAATTTCTTCAATGTGTTTTAAATATTATTCGTCCGTAGAGTCAAGATTACAAAAATGTCTTACGCAGATAAACGTGGATTCTCTAGATTCATTAGTCTGTCCGCAGACTCGCTCTGCTAAATTCTACGGACAGCACGCATGAGGCAAGGAAATCCTATTCTAATTAATAAATTGAGACTAAATCCCAAGTTCTTTACGTATAATTTCTGCCCCTGCGCTTAAAGCACTTAACTTGCCTCTGGCTACGTTTCGAGATAGTGGGGCCATACCGCAGTTTGTAGAAGGGTAAAGATTTTCGGCATCTACAAACTCAAGAGCTTTACGCAGCGTATCAGCTACTTCTTCTGGTGTTTCGATAGTGTTGCTTGCTACATCAATGGCACCTACCATTACTTTTTTACCTCGAACAAGTTCCATTAAATTTAAAGGTACATTAGAGTTGTGACATTCTAAAGACACCACATCAATTTTAGATTTTTGAATTTTCGGGAAAATTTCTTCGTATTGTCGCCACTCTGAACCTAATGTCTTTTTCCAATCAGTATTTGCCTGTATTCCATAACCATAGCAAATATGAACCGCAGTTTGACAGTGTAAACCTTCAATGGCTCTTTCTAATGCTGCCATTCCCCAATCGTTTACTTCATCAAAGAACACATTAAATGCAGGTTCATCAAACTGGATAATATCTACCCCTGCGTCTTGAAGTTCTCTTGCTTCTTCATTGAGTGCTATCGCAAATTCCCATGCCAATTTTTCCCGGCTTTTATAATGGTCGTCGTACAAGGTATCTACCATTGTCAGCGGACCTGGCAATGCCCATTTTATAGGCTTGTTAGTCTGTTTACGTAAAAATTTAGCATCTTCAACAAAAACTGCTTTTTGACGTGCAACCTCACCTACCACCACTGGAACACTCGCGTCATAACGGTTACGGATTTTTACTGTTTTACGATTTTCAAAATCTACACCGCTTAAATGCTCGATAAAAGTCGTTACAAAATGCTGACGTGTCTGCTCACCGTCAGAAATGATATCCAGATCTGCCAATTGTTGTTCGTGCAGAGAAATGCGTAAAGCATCTTGTTTCCCTTCAAATAGCTGATCGCCATCTAATTTCCATGGTGACCAAAGTTTTTCGGGTGGTGCAAGCCAGGCAGGTTTGGGTAAACTTCCAACAATTGAGGTGGGTAATAATAATTTCTTCATAATAGTATAATTTTAATGTGTTGTAATCAATTAAAGGGTAAAATTAGCAGACCATTGTTCCAGGAGACTTTTATAAGGCTTAATGAAATGTTCTTCTGCATATTTACCCTGTTCAACAGCCAATTGGCTGCGCTCTTCGCGGTCATAAACCACGCGGGTCAATGAATAATCTTCGTGTTTAAGATTAGGTTGATAGATTTTCCCAGCCACTGAATTTGCATTGTAGATTTCAGGGCGATAAATTTTCTGGAAAGTCTCCATCGTGCTGATTGAGCTGATTAGTCCAAGATCAGTATAATCAGCAAGCAGATCTCCGGAATGATAAAAAGACATCGGTGCCACACTATTCTGAGGCATGAAAAAACGAACTTTTAATCCCATTTTAGAGAAATATTCATCAGTGATAGAATACTGATCCTGCAGATACTCAAAACCCAGAACCGGATGCTGATACTCAGTTCGAGTATAAGTTTTATTGCTCGATACACTTAGACAAATGATCGGTGACATCTTGAAGTGCTCTTTATAAGTGGCTGAACTGACAAAGCACTTATACAGTTTTCCATGCAAATCACCAAAATTTTCAGGAAGACAAAAATTAGATTTATTTTTATTGTGCTCGATCAATAAAATACTGAAATCATAATCACGAACATAAGAAGAAAAATTATTTCCGGCAATACCTTCGATACGCTGACTAGTCTTGTGGTCAAAAATATTCGTTTTTAAAACTTCAATCAACGGCAGATTCTTAATACCATTCTTATCATCAATACTCATCGTTACTGTGATGATTTCAAGTTCTACAAGGTAACGATCAGCTTTTGGATTGTCCACGTGAGCCAATGCATTGAATCGATTGTTAATCATATTTAATGCATTACGTAAGTTTTGTTGGCGATTACCTCCTCTGGCCAGGTTTGCAAAATTGGTTGTCAAACGCGTTTGACTTGAGGGATGATAGTTTTCATCTAAACAAGTGCTCTTTAGTGTGAATGCAAAATCATTCTGGATTGTATTCTGGGTGTTTTCAATATTCTGCTTTTCGTTTATTCCCCTATCTTCTTGTATGTTCGCTTTCATTTGATGGTGATATTTAGTTTTTTTACCCTGCAAATTTGAATATAAAAGATTAAATATTTTTATTTATACATAAAATCAGTTAATTATTCTTTTTACATAAATTATTAAAGATTATTAATCTTTAAACAAATATAATAATGAAGTAAAACAGATAAATATTCTTTAGTAGCCTAAGATGATTGACTTGGAGTTTCCCAGAGCGCTTCAAAAACTCGAAAAAGAAAATAATATCATTTATATTTGCCAAAATTTAAGATTGACATAGTAATGAATTTGATAGAAAATTTAAAATGGCGCTACGCCGCAAAAGCGTACAATAACATTAAAGTAACAGAAGAGAAGATCGATCAGATCTTAGAGGCTATAAATCTTTCAGCATCTTCTTGCGGTCTGCAATCTTACCGCGTTTTTGTTGTAAGCAACCTGGAAATCCAAAAAAAATTAGGTACTGATTCGTATAACGGACAGATTACCTCATGCTCTCATTTGTTGGTTTTTGCTGCATTCAATGATATGTCTTCGACTTATATTGACGATTACATGGCAATGACAGAAAAGCAAAGAGGTCTTGATGCTGGTGCCTTATCAGGATTTAGAAATGGATTGCATTCCTATTTTAGCGCTATTAACGCAGAACAAAAAGCACTTTGGGCTGCCAAACAGGCTTATATTGCACTAGGAACAGCACTTATTGCTGCGGCAGAATTGAAAGTGGATGCCACTCCTATCGAAGGATTTAATGCCGCCACTATCGATGAAGTTTTGGGCTTGAAAGAAAAAGGGCTGCATGCTGCAGTTATCCTTGCATTAGGATACCGTGATTTGGAAAAAGACTACATGGCAACTATGAAAAAAGTTCGTCTGCCAATAGATGAAATGATAACGAAAGTATATTAATATGTTAATGATTATGGAAAAAGTATACGTTCAACCTTTTGGACTTGATACCTTCTCTGCTATAAAGGGCTAAGGCAAATAATACAGTTTTTATCCCGCATAAGTTTTGTGACAGAATCATGGTTTATTGCATTATGATAAATTAACTTAGAAGTACGCCAATTTCTTTAAATCGTTCATAAAAATGATTTGCAAATTGTGAAGTAAACATCACCAATCGGATAGGAACCTAGGGATTAGTTCCCTAGGTGACCTTCCACACCACCTGGCATACGGATCCGTACCAAGGCGGTTCTTAATTTACGATAC
>NZ_JBNNFM010000070.1:0-5087 GCF_050267765.1 Flavobacterium sp. NPDC079362
GGCGACCTTTGCAGCGGAATCGTGGCGTACTTTGAAGCGGAATGGGTGGTGTACTTTGTAGCGGAATCGTGGCGACCTTTGCAGCGGAATATCCAGTAGTCGATATCTTTCTCCATAATCACACTTTTAAGATTCATAAAAATGTAATTTAAATGCAGAAATGATTGAAATATAAGTAGCAGTATTACTTGTCCTTAGAAGGAAGTATATTTCCGCAAATCTGATCAATACTAGAGAAGATATCGAAAAATAATAATAAAGTTTAAGTCGATCTGACTACGGCAACGTAATGTGTTTTGAAGTTATTAAAATGTAGTTACTCAGGTTACAAAAAACAATATTTAGGTCATTGCCAAAATATTGTAAGGAGAAATTGTGATAGAGGTCAGAGATAACATTCTTTGCTAATTTGATCTATAGCAAACATTCTAAGATAGAAAATTTATATATTATACTGTTTTGTTGGAATATATTCTAATAAAAAAAGACAAATTATAATTGGTGCAGAAGGATTCGAACCTTTGACCATCCCTATTGAAAATCGGGATCGTCTATCCAGGTGAGCTCTGCATACTAAAAACCAATGTAAAAACAAAAAAGCTACTCATTTGAGTGGCAATTCGTGAACTTAGAAGGAGTGAATTCCAACCTTTTACTGGAAGATTTGAAAGTTTTAGCCGACTCGTTTGAAGATATATTGTGATTAGATTTAGACAATATAGAACTATTTGTTTAATGATGACAGAAAGAACTGCATTCCTCTGAAATCTCCAGTCCCATCACCTGAGTTTCTGTCATAGGTATGTTGTTTGACTTGATACATTAGTAAGTAATTATTAGAATGCATATATTCTAACAATAAGTCAGTTCTAAAATACTCAAAATTTTGAGAATAATAATCTTCCTCAAAATTATAAGATTTGTGTGCAAGAATATTATTTTCATCTAGTATTTGAAGATTTTTAGTATCAGCTCTCAGACTCAATTGTTTTCCAATATTTGTATTTGGAATGGTTGAACTAATTGATGGAATTACTTTTGAATTACTTTCCCATAAATAATCAGTAAGCGTTTGTTCAAATTCAAAAGAAATTCTTTTTTTCTTTTGAATTTGAACAACTTTATTTAAATCTTCTTTTTTATATTTTGCAGGATAATGTAATATGTCAAATGGTGTTATCATATGTCCAACTTCTTCTTCAGTTTCTAAAGGCAAGTCTTTATGATTTAAAAGAGCAGTTGGTATATTGTCAGCCCAATATAATTCTCCATAATATACTTTTGACAATGAACTTCTTGAATTAACAACATCATCTCTCCAATCAAATTCTGTACCTAGAATATCATCAATATTTTCAGAAATTGATTCTTTTTTGATAAAAAATGAATCAATTAATAAAAATGACCTATTGTCATAAGATTCACTTTGTCTCTGATTAATGAAACCTGATAACATAATGAATTCTTTATCTTCAAATAAATTTAATAACGAATCATACATAGGCTTGTAAACCCAGTTTTGACTTTCATCTATATGTAGAAATAAATCATACAAGTACAATTTTTCATTAAACTTAACTGGCTTTGGGTTACTAACCTCGATTTCTATATCACCCAATCTAGAATAACTTTTTTTATATTCAGAGTCTTCTTCATTCCAAATATTTAGCTTTCCTTCATTTAGCAAATAACCGGCATAATCAAAGAAAGACATCCAAGAATATTTTTTACCTAGTCTGTCAATTTTATCTTTTACTCCATATAATGATTCACCATTTTTAAATTTTAATTCTGTTTTACTTAATTCTATCTGATTAGGTCTATACCCCAGATTTAATATCTGTCTATAAATGTGTGCTGTATTTGTTAATCTATTTTCATTGTCTCTTTTTTCTAATCTTGGTATGGTATAATGAACAAAATCACCTCTTAAAGGTTCGGGATTATCACTTAATGTCCAATGCAAATATATTTCCTTAACCTTTTCAATATCTTTTTCTTTGATTTCAAACCAAGTACCAATAGTAAACTTATAATTACTAAAATTATCTATTTCAGCTTCATTGACAGTGTAAATTTCTTTGTACACTGCTAAATCAACTAAATGTTTTATTGAATCAACAACAATATAGTTATATTTAGGATTTGTTGGATTTTCTCCAAACTGTAAATTATAGATCTTATCTATATTTTCTTTTAGTAAATTATTTATAAAACCATCATCATTTTGTCTTTCTAAACAAATACCATAACAAATTGACACTAATCTTTCATAGATGTATGTTTTATCAATATTTGCATATTCGAAAACCTTGTTGAAAATTAATTGAGGATATTTATTAAAATATTCAAATAAAATTATAGTTACTTTATTGATTATTCCGGTGAAAGTGTACACCTAATTCCGGTTTAAACTGGACAGTTTATTCCTTAGAAAATGAAGAGTTATTTTACTGATGTTTTCTTGGTTTAAAATTAGGTAATTTTTGTACTGCTTTTCATTTTTTTTCTCATCGATTCTCCTTTGAGTTCAAAACGTATTGCTGAGTGTATAATTCGATCCAAAATGGCATCGGCTATTGTCTTTTCTTCTATAAGTTCATACCAGTTTTTTATGGGTAATTGTGAACAAAAAATAGTAGCTTTTTTTTGATTTCGGTCCTCTATAAGATCCATCAATATCATCTGTTTATCATTGTTGATAGCCTGGAGCCCAAAGTCATCGATGATTAGTAAATCATAATTCTCTATTTTATTGAGTTCTCTGATATAGGAACCATCGGCTTTAGCTAGCATTAACTTGTGAAAAAGTTTTCCCAGATTATAGTAAAGCACTCTATATCCTTTAATGCAGCCCTGGTATCCCAGAGCTGTTGCCAAAAAGCTTTTTCCTGTCCCTGTACAGCCCGTGATAATGATATTTTCATTTCGATCAATAAAAGAACAGTCTGATAAACGGGTCAGAAGATTCCGGTCAAGATTCCGATCTGCGGTATGGCTCATCTCCTCTAAGGAGGCCTGGTAATGGAACTTGGCATTTTTGAGTAATCGCTCTGTGCGACTGTTGTTGCGATGGTTGTCTTCTGATTCTATAAGCCATGAGATAAATTCATCGTTAGTAAAAGTATCCTGATTTCTAGTCTCAAAGGAAGATTCATAAGCTCTTTTCATTCCGTGTAGACGCATCTTATACATCTTTTCGATTGTGGCACTGGTGTTCATATTTGACTTTTTTTTAATGGATTTCTTTTGATTTGTACTGAGTCCTAGCAATAGTAATCTGCTCCCCTGATATTGTCATGCTCTATGATTACGGTGTGGAATAAATCGGGTTCTTCTTCCTTGTCGAGTCCTCTTTCCAAAATATTTTTGATTGGTATATACCCAACAGCTTCATGCTTTAGGGCACGTTTGCAGGCGTTATTTAGCCTCTGGTTTCCAGCTTTAAGTCCAAGGTTTAGTATTCCTATACAGCTTTTGTAGCTCTGTTCCTGGTACTGTTTTTTATCCAGGATTTTTTCGATACACTCCTTTACGCAAAGGCCTATTTTTTCTGCACGTGTGATAAAATATTCCGGATTCCAGCCGCTTGTGTAAGTATGATTCATTGGCATGTGTTCCTTTACAGTAGTATAATGAAAGGCTTTTCGGCTTCGTGCATGCAAGGCGATACGGGTCTGATTCTGATAGATTTCCACTGTATTGTGGGTAAGGATCATTTTAACCTTTTTACCAATATGAGTATAGGGAACGCTGTAATGGTTCTTGTCGGTTGAATAATAGACATGAGAGTTTTTCTGTACGGTTGCCATTTTATAGTCTCTTAGTTCATATCGCTCTAGTGGTAAGGGGCGCAAAGCTTCCTTTTCCATTTCTAAAAACAAAATTTTTCGACTGTGCTGTTTTTTCTGAAAAGGAGTTTGATTATAAGATTCCAGAAGCCCCCTTATGGCTAAATTCAAGTCAATGATGCTGTAAAATTCCCGGTCCCTTAAAACAGCATAAATACGAGTATAACTAATATTTACAGCTCCTTCTACAAGAGATTTGTCTTTTGGCTTTAAAGCCCTTGCCGGCATTATTGAAGTATCATAATGCGAGGCGAAGCTGGCAAACTGCTCGTTTATATGGGGTTCATATCGATTGGATCTGGTTACAGCTGATTTTAGATTATCCGGGATAATACAAGCAGGAACACCTCCAAAAAAAAGCAGGCAATTTTGAACACTGTTGATAAAGTCGGGTATCTGCTGAGAATAAGAAGCTTCTACATAAGTATATTGACTTGCACCCAAGGTGGCTACAAAAACTTCCACCGGTTTTATTTCACCGGTTTGCTGATCGATGATATGGAGTTTCTTTCCTGCATAATCGATAAAGAGTTTCTCTCCAGCCTTATGGATAGTAGGCATATATCCTTGGGATTTCTTACTCCACCTACTGTAATGTTCACAAAACTGAGTGTACATGACCCCTTGCGGGTACTTACTTTTATAGGCATTCCATAGAATCTGACGCGTAACCCCAACACGCTTTAATTCCTTCTCCACATGAGGAAAAAAGGCATATAAATCCAGATGAATATGTTCTCTTGTAGCACTGTTTAAATCATCCGAGAATTCAAAAAATTCAGATAAGTCGGCTTCTTTAAGTTCCAAGAGGTCTTTCATACTTATGCCAGAACTTTCAATAGCCCCTAAATACTTGACGATAGTTGTCCTTGATTTTCCAAGACTTAGAGATATTTGGCTATTGGAAAGACCGTTGGCTTTCATTCTAATGATTTCTCGTATCATAACTGATCCTATTGATTTATTGGCCATACTTATGTGATTTGATCACAAAGTAGGACTAAAAATCATCATTAAAATAACTGTTCACTTTGCCCGGAATAAACTGTTCACTTTGCTCCGGAATGACTGTTCACTTTGCCCGGAATGGACTGTTCACTTTACTCCGGAATGAACTGTTCAGTTTGCTCCGGAATACCCAACCAAGCCTGTTTGATGGATTATAAAGTCTTATATTATAACACTGCTAATCTTTTTAATTTATTAAAAATAAGTAAATTAGACGGGACATACCTA
>NZ_JBNNFM010000071.1:0-4466 GCF_050267765.1 Flavobacterium sp. NPDC079362
GGACACCCTTGCATTCAGCTAACACTTCCCACTGTAAAGGCGTGTTCGGGACTTACACCCTAGAGTTATCGCCCATGCTGGGCACACAACAAAAGTCCGGATTAAGAAGATTTCTTCTTATCCAGACTTGCTTTTAACATTGCCATTAAATCGTCGCTTTGTTTGTGAACGACTTTTAATTTTGGCGCCGCTTGTTTTTTGCCTTTGGCTTTATTTTTAATAATCTCCAAAAGCTTAGCCGTATATTCATCTTTATAAGCGCTGATATCGAATTTTTCAGTCAGCTGATCGATTAATTTTTCAGCCATATCCATTTCTTTTGTCGCTTTTTTAGAAGCCGGCGGAAGTTTCAATTCTGAAGTATCCCTGATTTCCTGCTCAAAACGTATTCGGTTTAAAAGAATAACATTTTTATACGGTTTTAAAATCGCCAGACTTTCTTTATTTCGCAAAACAAAACTCGTTACTCCTACTTTTCCAGATGCTTCAAGTGCATCACGAAGCAAAGCATAAGCATTCATCGCCCCTTTATCAGGTTCCAGATAATAAGGCTGCTCATAATAAATGCTGTTTATTTCTTTCTCGAAAGCAAAACTCTGAATGTCAATCGTTTTGGTTTTCTCCGCATCTGCGGCTTCAAAATCAGCATCTTCCAGAATTACATATTGATCATCAATTTTATATCCCTTCACGATATTGGCATACGCAACCTCTTTTCCCGTATTTTCGTTTACCCTTTTAAACTTGATGTTTGCATGATCCTTTTCATCCAGCATATCCATATCGATACTGCTTTCCTGCACGGCAGAAAATATTCTGATGGGAATATTAATTAACCCAAAACTAATTGATCCTGTCCATATTGCTCTCATAACTCAATAATTTATAAATTTGAACTTCCCCCAACCCATTTCAGGGCTTTATTAAACGCTAGCTTTTTAAAACCACGAAATTCTCCGGTAGTATTAAAAGTAAATCCGTCGCTAAAATTCATTTCTTCAGAATCAGAAACAATCGCCACCCTATTCCAGTTTTGAAATTGTTTTAATCCAAGCACAGCATCATTCAACCACGAACTTTCAGTAAAATTCTGATTATCTGTATCCAACGCAAACAAAAAATTAATTTCATTGGATTGTTTCGATAATCCCTCAATTTCAGATAGTACAACACGTTTAAAATCAGCTGTTGTAACCTGACCAAGTGCTCTAAAAGCAATTAAATTATTCGCAGTTTCTATTTTATGTATCATAATGATTATAGTTTGAATTGTTGTTCTAATAAATTCTTTTACAGAGGATTAAAATTAATTCAAGAACGAATCAGAAATCTTACACGATTATGGGCGGAGATTACAAAACTTCAATAAGATTTTTTGGATTAATTGAAAAAAAGAAAAATCCATAATGTTATGGCGAATAAATCGGTTGCTGCAAAATAACCCATTCCTCCGGAATTTTAGAAAGAGTTCCGGAGAAACAAAACATATTACAGGGGTGGATTTTAATACATTCTTCGCAATAATAACCAAAATTATTGTCGAGCTTCTCGCGGAGATTTCTCCTGCGTCGAAATGCAATATTACATTTAAGTAATTCTTTACTAAGTAATTAAACTATATAAAAAAAATCGCATCTCTGTAAAATATTAAATTCAAAATAGAAAAGGGGAATATTTCAAAAATGAAATATTCCCCTTTTTATTATTTTAAAACTCTTAAAAATTTAAAATTTAAAAGTAACATTTGCCGTAACACGAGTTGGGTTTTGAGCCGCAAGCCTGTACGACCAGTATTTTTCATTTGTCAAATTATCTACTTTAAGACCCAATCTGTATTTGGGCTGATCATAAAAAAGTGAAGCATCTAAAACCGTATAGGACGGAATAGAAAATTTGAAACTTGTCGTATTCGTCTGGTAATATTCGCTGCCATAAATACCTCCAAAACCAAATCCCAGACCTTGCGCAGGACCATTTACGATCCTATAACTAGCCCATAAATTTGCCGTTCTTGGTGATCCTGCCGTTGTTGGCCGCAAACCCTGAACACTGGCATTACTTTTTTCATATTTACTGTCATTATAAGTATAACCCGCCACAATATTTAATCCTGAAATAGGATTCGCAATCAACTCAGCTTCAAAACCTTTACTTACCTGAGTTCCGTCCTGAATAGAAAAATTAGCATGATCAGGATCATCACGCGTGATATTTGTAACCTGAATATCATAATAACTAAGTGTTGCTGATATTTTATTCAAATCAAATTTAAAACCTCCTTCATATTGATTTGCCTGGTTTGGTTTGAACGTATTTCCGTTAAAATCAGAACCTGAAACATTGCTGAAACCATTCATATAATTACCAAAAACAGAAACTTTATCCTTTACAATTTGATATACCAATCCTACTTTTGGCGAAAATGCTGTTTGATTGTAGTTTCCGGCAATAGAATCTTTACTAGGATAATACGTTCCTTTATTTTCGTAACGATCCATACGAATACCTCCCATAACCAACAATTGGTCCGTAACATTCAAAACATCAGAAACATATGCGCTATAGGTGTTTTCATTATTAGATACAAAATTGTTGAATTTTATCTTAGGATCAAGAAACAGCGGAGCCACTTTATCCAGGTTAAAGTTGTTATAAGCGTCACCTGGTTTTTTATAATCCATTGCGGGCATATTTACAATAGCATCGTTACGTGTGGCACGCAGACTATAAAAATCTAAGCCGGCTACAACTCTATTTTTCAATTGTCCTATTTTAAAAACACCAATAAAATTCTGCTGAATATCAGTTCCGTAAAAAGGAGATTCCTGATACGTAACTTGTTGTCTCAATGTAGTTGGAGACATCATTTGTAATAACACCACATAACCATCAGATGATGATCTTGTTCTGGACAAGATAGTTTGAGACGTCCATTCGTCAGACATTTTATACTTTAACTGTACAAAAACATTATACTGTTGGCTTGTATAATTGATAGTATTATTCGCAAAAGATAATTTGTACGGAATATCAAGTGCTTCGATACTGCTTACTGTATTTTTTACAGCAAATGGCAAAAGTCTTGTTGGAGAAGTTGCCTTATACATACTAAATTCGGCATCGATCAAAAGCGTTAAACGATCATTTATTTCATAAGAAAAACTTGGAGCAAAAGAAAAATTTCTATTAAATCCCGCATCCTGAAAACTTCTTTCGCTATGAAAAGCCGTATTAATTCTCAACAAAGCCGTTTTATCTTCATTTATTGGTGTATTGATATCAGCTGTTAATCGATTAAGGTCCCAACTTGCTGCTGAATAGGATATTTCGCCTTTAAAACTGTCAAAAGGTTTTTTGGTAACACGATTAAACAATCCGCCAAAAGATGATAATGTACTTCCAAAAAGTGTAGCCGATGGCCCTTTAATAACCTCGATACGTTCTAAATTTGAAGGGTCAACTGTTGTATAAGTAAAACTACCAACACCATTTCTAACCAATTGCGGCGTAGCAAAACCTCTTGAGATAGAAGTTGTACGACCTTGATTTCTTACCTCGGCAATACCTGCTCCGGGAACATTTTTAAACGCACTATTATAATCCGTTATTACTTGTTCCTTCATTAATTCCTTGCTTACGATAATGTAAACCTGTGAATTTTCGATGTTTTTTAAAGGCATTTTCGCCACATCCATACTCTCTTTTTTCGCAAAACGATTTCCTCCTGTACGAATTACAACATCTTCAAGATTCTGTACAGACGAATTTACCCTGATATCTACTGTCGCAGATGGCGCTTTTTCTGTAATCTGAGCCGTTTCTGTAGAAGAAGTATAACCTGACATTGTAACTTCTAAAGTATAGGTTCCAAAAGGCACTTTTTTAAACTCAAAATTACCCGATGCATTAGTTACAGCACTCTTATTAATTTCAATTAATTTTACGATAACACCCTGACTTGCATTTCCGTCATTAGTTATAATTGTACCCCTTATTTGCCCGTTTGATTCCGTTTGAGCCTGAAGAAACCCTCCGCCCTCCAGTAAAAACATCATTAAGACGAAAATAAAATTTTGTATCTTTTTACCTGAAATTATTATTACACAGGAAGTTGATGCTGTTTTTGTAGCCATGTTATTGTTATTTAAACCAATTCTAAATTATGGCGCAAATGAACAATATTTTTTCTTATCTATCAACTGCAACTAGGCAATTTTTTCTAGAAAATTTCATTAAAATAAATGTCGAAATAACACTAAAACAAGTGATTAAGAATTGTATTACTTAAAGGATTTTTTTGGTAAGAAAGACATTGAGGTTTCAGGTTTCAGGTTTCAGGTTTCAGGTTTCAGGTTTCAGGTTTCAGGTTTCAGGTTTCAGGTTTCAGGTTTCAGGTTTCAGGTTTCAGGTTTCAGGTTTCAGGTTTCAGGTTTCAGGTTTCAGGTTTCAGGTTTCAGGTTTCAGGT
>NZ_JBNNFM010000072.1:0-3795 GCF_050267765.1 Flavobacterium sp. NPDC079362
ATGGACACCCTTGCATTCAGCTAACACTTCCCACTGTAAAGGCGTGTTCGGGACTTACACCCTAGAGTTATCGCCCATGCTGGGCACACAACAAAGAAACCTTCAAAGTCAATGACTTTGAAGGTTTCTAATTTTAAAATTTCATCGATACGATTATTACCAAGGACTTATCCCAGTCTCATCTTCTATATCATTACTAAAAAATTGCCCTGTAGGTCCGTTTTCATCTGTAAGTGTATGCTTGATGATAAAATCAGCAGCACTTTCTACAGATCCGGGACCATTATGATGATTAAAATCTGTAGCAGTGTAACCAGGATCAATTACATTAACTTTAAATGGTAAATCCTTCAATTCATAAGCCAACACAATCGTGTATGCATTTAAAGCCGCCTTTGATGTTCCGTAACCCGCTGTTTTAAAATCATAGTACTTCCAATTTGGATCACTATGTAAGGTTAAAGATCCAAGACCTGAAGTTATATTACTAATTCTTGGACTATCTGATTTTTTAAGCAATTCTAAAAATGCTTGTGTGACGCTGATTACACCAAAGAAATTGGTATCAAATACATTCTGAATCGCCTCAATTGATGTATCTAAGGCGCTTTGAGGAAATTCACCACTAATTCCTGCATTGTTGATCAAGATATCTAATTTACCTTGTTCATTTTTGATAATATTTTTTGCCTCTAAAATTGAAGCCGGATTTGTTACATCAATTTGAATGGGTTTAATGTTTTGCAATCCATTCTTATTTAATTCATTTACTACTGCCTTTCCCTTTTCAAGATCTCGAGTTCCTAAATAAACGAATAATCCTTTTTTTGAAAGTTCTTTTACTAACTCTAAACCTATGCTTCTATTTGCGCCTGTAATTAATACTGTCTTCATTTCTCTTAATTTTAAATTATCAAACAAAGGTCATTCCTTTAAAAACAAAATGATTTGCCATTTGGCAAAAAGCGATTTAACGTATATTTTTTCTAATTCGGCTTAAAGAAGATTGAGTAATACCTAAATAAGAAGCAACATAAGATAACGGAATTCGATTAACAACATTCGGATAAATTTTGAGAAACATTAAATATCTTGTGGTTGCATCTTCTGAAACCAAAGGACTTCTTCTTTCTACTTTTTGTCTCAATGCTTTTGAAATAATCTTATGCACCATAGCATCCCAACCAACAATAGTATCCAAAAGTTCTCTCCAGTCTTTTTTTGAAAAAACCAATAATTTACAATCTGTAATCGCCTGAACATATGCATTGGAACAAATATCATTGTCAAAACTCTCTATATCAACTACCAGATTATTTTCGTCTATAAAATATTTTGTGATTTCTTCTCCTTTATTATTGTAATAACAAACGCGAATAATTCCATCTAAAACAAAACCAACTTGCTGAGCAACTTTGCCTGCCTCTGAGAAATATTCATCTTTTTTAACTTCTAATACAATAGCTTTCTTTGAAATCAATTCAATTTGCTGATGATTCAAACTTCCAAATTGCAATATATACTCTATAAATTCTTCCATAACTGCAAGTTAGTCAAAGTTATTTTTACTTTTTTTGTCATTTGGTAAAAAGAAATTATTTCGCAAAGAACAATACAAAGTTATTTTATTAAATAATTCATTAGAAAATAAATACAGCAAGTGCTACAAAAAGCAATTTTAAATATCGAATTGCAGAAAAAAATATTATTTATACAATTACATTCTACTCACGATTACCTTTTATAATTCCTCTCTTCGAACCCTTGATAAAATCTATAATAAGATTACGTTCTGTACTTGGCGCAAAACTATTCTTTATTAATTCCAAAGCAAGAGTTGTATTTCGTTTTTCCTGGAAAATAATACGATAGATATCTTTCAATTCTTTTATTTTTCCACTTTCAAAACCTCTTCTTTTCAACCCAATACTATTTAATCCAACGTAACTTAAAGGTTCACGAGATGCCAAAACATAAGGAGGAACATCTTTTACAATCCGACTCATTCCACTTACCATACTATATTCACCAATTAAGGAAAATTGATGAATAGCAGTTAAGCCACTAATATTTACAAAATCACCAACAATAACTTCGCCGGCCATTCCAACATTAAAACCAATGATGCAATTATCGCCGATATAACAATCATGACCAATATGGGTATTCGCCATTATTAAATTCATATTACCTATTACGGTTTTATTTTTCGATACGGTTCCTTTATTTATGGTCACAAACTCCCTGATGATGGTTTCGTTGCCAATCGTCAAAAAGGTATATTCATTTTTATATTTTAAATCTTGTGGAATTCCACCTAAAATAGCACTGGCATGTATTTGACAGCTCTCTCCAATTCTTGTACCATTTAAAATATTTGCATTATTCCCTATCCAGGTATTATCACCAATAATAACATCGTCTTCAATAGTTGTAAAGTTTCCTATGTGTACGTTTTTTCCAATTATAGCATTTTTTCCGATAATAGTATTTTTCAATTTCTCGTATTTTATATAGAATACAAATATTACTAAGAAACAAATTGTATTTCTTGATCTAAAGTCAATTAATTTGAGCTCTGATTCTGCTTAATGTTTCAGGACTTACACCAATAAGTGACGCAATATCTTTCAACTTAGCTTTTAAAATAATTTGAGGTAATGAATTTACCAAATAGAGATACTTTTCCTGAGCACTCATTGAAGTGTACGAATGATGAAATTCATTTAATCTGGAAAGATAAATTCTTAACAGCTTGATATGAAACTTGGAAAACAAAGGATATTCTAATAATTTTAATTCGTCCAGATACGATAACGAATAAACTGTTGTTTCTTCAGAAGCCTGAAAATTTTCAAAAGAGAGCTTTTGTTCAAAATAGCTGGTTAAGGAAGTAACAAATTGGTTATCTGTATAAATCCACTTGGTGATTTCTATACCATCTTCAAGACAAAACCTACGCACCAAACCCGATTTAATATAATAAATTTTTGAACAGATTTTACCTTCCTGAATAATCATTTCATTTTTTTGAAATCTTTCTTCAACAAAATACTCCCTTATCATCTGCTCTGTTTTTAAATCTAGTATCTGAAAGCTATTGATTAAACTTAATAATTGTGTCATGATGTAAACTATTGTGAAAACAAATTTATCAATATAATTTAAGAATCATTCAAAAATACATTTCATCAGTTCAGAATTAATCTACCCAACAATTATTCGAAGTAAAAAGAGAAGATTTCAAAGTGCTTTTTTTCTATTTGATCGATATTCACGTAAAGGTTAAAAAGAACAGTTTAAACAGTAACAAGCATGGCGTTTCCCTCCGGGTCGTGCTGTCCGCTAAATCTTTTGCGGAAGATATTTTAGGCTTCTGAAAGTATGGGTTTACCGCAAAAGGATATCGCTGCCATCCCTAACGCAATCCAAAATAAAGAGAAGTGTCATTTTTAAAATTCCAGATTCCAAAGTATAACGCCTTGTGCCTTTGTGAACTTTACAAGTTTAGTGAATTAAAATATTTTTTTGTGCTTCTCTTTTAAAAAAGCAAATTAGAAACTATTTTAAAAAAAACATATAAGAAGCAAGGAAAGCAAAAGAAAGACAACTTTTCACAATTGCATTTAGTCACAAAATATCATCCGATCCAGCTTTACGAACTTAACAATTTTCAACAATTACAAACTTTTCTTGCGCGCTTTGCGGTTAAACTACAAAGCATTATAAAACATTACCCCAGTATTTTGTAAAACAAAAAACCCTGTTTCGCTAGAAACAGGGTTTTCAAAAGAA
>NZ_JBNNFM010000073.1:0-3550 GCF_050267765.1 Flavobacterium sp. NPDC079362
TGCATAATCATTGATTTTAGTACTTAAATATAAGAAAAATCAATGTGTAAAACAAAAAAAAACTGCCCGAAATTACTTTTCGGACAGCCTCTTTTTGTTTCTGGTAAATAATACACACTGTATAAAAAAGAAACAGAATTCTAATTCCAATTTTTATATTTTTTTAAAGTTGTGATATGGGCAAGATGATGATTTCCATGCCACGCATAAGTTCCTATTAATTGTTTTATTTTATATTCACAATTATTTTCAGGATGTATAAAAGATTTTTCAAGATCTGCAAGAGATAAATTCTTCATGATAAAAGCCAGGCGATAATGTAATCCTTCCAATAAAGTTAATGTAGGCTGAATAGGCATATTTAAATTGTCCGGCAATTCAGACCATAAAGTTTCGTCGTATGCTTTTATGACTGGATTGTTTTCAGTAAGAGCCCATTTTATTCTTATGTAACAATTCATATGGCTTTCGGCGCAATGATGAATTACTTGTCGAACCGTCCATCCGTCTGGTCGATAAGGAGTGTTTAATTGTTCATTTGTCAAATGAAGTGTTTCTTTTTTTAACCTTTCAGGAAAAGATTCAATCTCATTAATTTTTGCTGAAAGATATTCCGGTGTAAATTCAATAGGAAATTCAAATTTTCCTATTGGATATTTTAATTTTTCTAAATCTAGCGCTGTCATAATAAGTAGATTTTATTTTAAATCGATAGTCTGGCAAGATAATCATAATGTTCTCCTTCTAGAATAAGCTCACATTTTAGTCCATTTGCAATAGCTCCATTCTGAAGTGTGTTGTAGTCTAAGTACAACCAGTCAAAAGGTTCTTCTTTTTCTCCTTTGTAAGAGATATTAAAAACAAGTTCTCCGTAATAATCGTTATTAGATGGTATCCATTTTCCGCCATCTTCATCTTCGTCAAACATATAAATGATGTCAGAACTGTCCAGTAGAATTTGTCCGCCTGGATTTAAAAGAGATTTTAGCTTCGATAGAAATTTATTGCAGTTTTCTAATTTGCCAAAAATACCAACGCCATTCATTAATAAGATGATTGTGTCAAATTTTTCACCATCAAAATCTAGTATATTTTGAACTTTTGCATTTTTGACACCGCGCAACTTACAGGTTTCAATTGCTTTTTCAGAAATATCTATTGAAGTAACTTCTAAGTTACGATCGTTTTGTAATGATAAGCTATGACTGCCGGCTCCACAACCAACATCAAGTGTTTTTCCCGAGGCTAACTGAAGTGCTTTTTGCTCAAGTTTTGGCATTTCATTATAAGAACGGAATAAATAATCAACACTCATTTCATCTTCTTCAGAAATTGTAGTTTCGGTAATGATATCTTCCGGCGAATTATTGGTTTGAAAGTCGAACATCGCTTTTCCAAATAGATCTTTCATCGTATTTTATTTCAAAGTTTAAGGTTTCAAGTTTAAAGTTGTTTAATTTTGCAGATCAACTTTAAAAAGTAAACTTGAAACAAATTTTAAATAACTTAAATAAGTTAGCCAAAGATAAGCATATCGAAAACAAAAAGTATTTTGATAAGCTGAAAAAGAAACAACCTAAAAATTTAGATTATGTAATGCAGGATTTGCATGATGCCGAATTTAAAAAGACAGATTGCTTGAAGTGTGCTAATTGTTGTAAAACAACAGGCCCGTTATTTACTTTGGCGGATATTGAAAGAGTCTCAAAATCTTTGAGGCAAAAGCCTCAACAGTTCATAGAGCAATACCTCCGAATCGACGAAGATAAAGATTATGTTTTGCAAAGTGTTCCGTGTACTTTTTTAGATAGCGAGAATTATTGCATGATTTACGATGTTCGTCCAAAAGCCTGCAGAGAGTTTCCGCATACAGATCGTAAAAAGTTCAATCAGATTACGGATATCACTTTAAAAAATGTTGCCATTTGTCCTGCCGCATATAATATAGTAGAGGAAATGAAAAAGAAACTTCCTTTGTAGGATTTGCAAAAAAGTAAATGTTTCTGGAAGTAATTTGTTTTTGCTTTTTTAAATGTATTTTTGATTTGGATGAGGGAATTCATTATAATAATAAATAGACAACAAAAATTTGAATTTAGAATATTTCATAGCCAGAAGACTTATCACTGCCAAAGATTATAAAAGCAGTATATCAGCGCCAATTATAAAAATTGCTATTTCAGCAATTGCTATTGGTATTATCATGATGATGGTTTCAGTTGCAACCGGGATGGGTTTACAGCAAAAGATACGCGATAAAGTTTCAGCTTTCAATGGCCAGATAATTATATCTAATTATGATAATAATAATTCTGAAGTAACTCTGATTCCTATTTCGAAAGAACAAGATTTTTATCCAGACTTCAAGTCGGTACCTCAAGTGAGTCATATTCAGGCAATCGCTAGTAAGGCAGGAATTATAAGAACCGAAAATGCATTTGAAGGAATTGTTTTCAAAGGTGTAGGAGCAGATTATGATTGGAACAATATAAAAGAATATGTCGTAGAAGGTAAAGTTCCAGATTTTACTAAAGCTTTAAATGAAGAGGTTTTGATTTCGAGATTTCTTGCGGATCGGCTTAATCTAAAAGTAGGGGATAATTTTAACACCTTTTTTATTAAGGAAGAACAAGGTAAAATGCCAAATAGCCGCCGATTCAAAATTGCAGGTATTTTTAATTCGGGATTTCAGCAATTCGATGCTACATATATAATAGGAGACATTCGTCATATTCAACGAATAAATAAATGGACTCCGGATCAAGTTGGAGCATTTGAAGTTTTTATTAAAGACTTTGATCAGATTAAAACGACCGGCAATCAAATTTACGATCAAACATCATCGAGTTTAGATACTAAAACGATAATTGAGAAATACAGTTACATTTTTGATTGGCTACAACTCTTTGATTTTAATATAGTCATTATTTTAGGGATTATGATTTTAGTGGCTACAATAAATATGGTTGTTGCACTATTGGTCCTTATATTAGAGCGTACACAAATGATAGGTATTTTAAAAGCTATGGGGGCGAACAATTGGACAGTTCGTAAAATATTTTTGTATAACGCATTCTATCTTATTATAAGAGGATTGTTTTGGGGGAACTTAATTGGTATTGCGATATTGCTAATCCAACAGCAATTTGGGATTGTTCAGTTAAATCCTGAAAATTATTACGTCAATCAGGCGCCAGTCTATTTAAATTGGGGATATATCGCTTTGTTGAATTTGCTTACCATTACAGTTTGTTTTGTAGTGCTGTTAATTCCTTCTTATATCATAACAAAAATTTCACCAGTCAAAGCGATTCGTTTCGAGTAGTTTCAAAAAATCATATATTATAGATATAAGTAATCCGTCAGTTTTTTTGGCGGGTTGTTTTTTTTATGGATAATAGGGTTTGTTTAATTTAGTCAAATTAAAGCTTTAATCGGGATTTTCTATTGAAATTTGAATTAGGAGCTCAATCCCGCTATGCATTTCAATCTTTTACTTTTTAAAGAAAAAAGCAAAAGGATTTCCATTTCTATCGGGGCTAGGGCAGTT
>NZ_JBNNFM010000074.1:0-3112 GCF_050267765.1 Flavobacterium sp. NPDC079362
TAATCATTGATTTTAGTACTTAAATATAAGAAAAATCAATGTGTAAAACAAAAAAAAACTGCCCGAAATTACTTTTCGGACAGCCTCTTTTTGTTACACTTTATTTTAGATTTTCCAAAATAGCTATAGACTCACTTGCTTTTGCAAACTCGGCGAATTTTAATGCTTTATAACCTTTTTCATTCTCCATACTGGGATCAGCTCCGTTTGCCAGTAAAACTCTAATGATTTCAAATTTATTAAAACGCGCTGCCAGCATTAAAGGCGACATGTCGTTTGATAACAAATTTACATTGACGCCATACTTAATCAATTTTTTCACGTTCTCAATGTCTCCTTCGCATACAGCATAATGCAAAGGTGAGCCTGCATAAGCATAAGCGTGATAATTAGTTTGATCTTTTACTGATAATTTAAGATTTGAGGCTTCTGATGCATTTGTAGATATAGCCAGGACCATAGCTAAAATAATTAATGATTTTTTCATGTTGATTGATGATTTTATGATTGATGATTTAAAATAAGAATTGATTAATAATTGATTAATAATTGCTTCTCAAAACTCTTACTTATTATAATAGACGACTAAATTGTATAATAGGTTGCACATAAATGCAAAAAAATTATAAATAAAAAAGTGCAACCCGGTAAAACCCGCATTGCACTTCATTTTATATCTCTACAAAAAATTATTTTATGCGAAATTTATTGGTATAAACATTCTTTAAATCATTCTCAAACAACGTATAAGGATCATTATAAAATTTTATAAAATCCGGAACACTAATCTGACCTGGAAAAGGAGCGTAAAAATGAGTTGGACTTGTACTGTCATTTCTCCAAACAAGAACATAAGCTAATTCAAGATTTTCAGATTTTAAAACCTTTAATAAGGTTTGTGTCCACCAGGTTTCATTCGGAATCGATTCTAAGCCAGTTTCTGTCAAAGCAGCAAGTTTATTCTTTTTGACAGCAAGATCAGAAACTATCCTGAGTTTTTTAATTGCTCCTGAAATATCATAATTCCCATCACGACCAAAATCGCCGTAATCATCCATGCCTAACATATCTACATAATCATCACCCGGATAACGCTCTAAGTAATCGTTTTCTGAATTGAACCTGACATCTGGTGAAAAAGCATAAATAAAATTATGCACACCCAAAATATCTTTTAAATAAGAAACTGTAAATTGCCAGACGGCTATAAAATCTTCCCGTGAAGTAAATTTCTTTCCCCACCAAAACCAATCACCGTCGAACTCATGATATGGCCTGAAAATCATTGGAACTAATTTGCCGTCTTTTGCCTTTACAGAATGTGCAAAATCTGCGATGGTTTTCAGAACGTCTTTATATTGCTCATGATAGGCACCGCCTTTTTTGATCAATGACATAGCAGCTACAGAGGTTGAATCTTTCCAATAAAAACTATTACCGGAAACAGGATTTATAAAATGCCACGAAACAGTTGTGATTCCGCCTCGTTCATAAGTGTCTGTAACATTCTTTTTGAGAATTGCGGCTGTCTTTTCAATTTCTTCTTTAGAATGTCCCGAAAATCCGCTAAAGTCAATTCCGATAACGGCGGGATGTGAACCTGTAACTGATTTTACATCTGATCTATCCCGTTCATTAGACCATCCGTGTCCGTATTCGAGAGCATGCTGATGCCCGAAAAGGATGTGTTTTTTTGAAATTGTTTTTAAATTTTCATATAACGCTTTTGTTTCTTTTGTTGCCTTTTTATCAATTTGCGCAAAAAGAAAATGCCCTGCTATCATCAATATAAATAGCAAGGCATTTTTTTTATTTCTAATAATTTTCATGGTTTAAAGAGTTAGTTTAAACCTGAAAATTACTCTTTAGTCTCTAGGTATTCTAATACGTTTTTATCAATACGTTGATCAATATTAGCAATATCCGCTTTTACAAATTTTTCTCCCAGGATTTTCTCGTATAATTCAATATATCTTTCAGAAACTGATTCAATATATTCATCTGTCATATCCGGGATTTGTTGTCCGTCCTGACCTTGAAAACCATTCTCGATCAACCAACGACGCACAAATTCTTTAGATAATTGTTTTTGTTCCTCTCCTGTATCCTGTCTGTCCTGATATCCGTCAGCATAGAAATAACGGGAAGAATCCGGTGTGTGAATTTCATCGATTAAAACAATTACTCCTTCTTTTGTTTTTCCGAATTCGTATTTAGTATCTACTAAAATCAATCCGCGTTCAGCAGCAATTTCAGTTCCCCTTTGAAATAAATCACGAGTATATTTTTCTAAAACAATATAATCTTCTTCACTAACGATTCCTTTAGCCAAAATATCTTCACGGGAAATGTCTTCGTCATGAGAACCATTATCAGCTTTTGTTGTTGGTGTAATAATTGGTTCCGGAAATTTATCATTTTCCTTTAAACCTTCAGCCATTGTTACACCGCAAATTTGTCTTTTTCCAGCAGCATATTCACGAGCAGCATGTCCTGAAAGGTATCCGCGAATAACCATTTCTACTTTAAAAGGCTCACATAAATGTCCAACAGCAACATTTGGATCAGGAGTTGCAATCAACCAGTTTGGTACAATATCCTCTGTTAGCTCCATGAATTTTGTAGCAATCTGATTTAGAATTTGTCCTTTATAAGGAATACCTTTTGGTAAAACCACATCAAAAGCCGAAAGCCTGTCTGTTGCTACCATTACTAAAAGTTCATCATTTATATTGTAAACTTCTCTAACTTTTCCTCGATAAACTGATTTCTGATCTGGAAAATTAAAATTTGTAGTTGTAATTGTATTGCTCATTATCGTTAGTTGTGTTGTTTTTTATGAATGCAAATTTAAAACTAATTAAAAGAGCAAGCAAGTTTTTTAGTTTGCAGTTTGCAGTCTCAATTTCAGTCGCGGTGTTCAGTCTCAGTGTTCAGTCTTTGCCTGAGCTTTGTCAAAGTTTAAAACCAAGAGTGTAAGGAACTTTATTTTATGCATTGAATGTCTCTATTTTAGTAGGATCCCCACCACAATGTATTACTATTTGTTGAATGATTTCATTTTGTAATTGATTACAAAATGAAATTTTGGGGATCTTATATCCTTTTAATT
>NZ_JBNNFM010000075.1:0-1864 GCF_050267765.1 Flavobacterium sp. NPDC079362
TTTGTGTATTCATTTATTAAGGTTTTATAAGTTGATTAATTATAGGCTTCAGGGCCTCTGATATTACTGTGTTCGGGGATGCGGAACTCGATGGGAGACTCCTCTTCGAGTAAATCCATATTATTCACCAGGATGTTTTTGATAACACCGTAGGTAAACTTACGCCCTCTTAATCCCCGTTTACATGCAGCCTCCATCCGAATGTTGCCATAGGAGCTCATTAGTCTCAATAATCCAAGACAAGCAGTATATGATTGATCAATGATCAGTTTACTGTTCATTACTTTTTTGAAAAATTCAAAAGTATTAGGGCCGTTTTCTTCTGCTTTTTTGAGATAATATTCTGGACTCCATCCACGTTGATTCTTAATGATCCGATGTCTTTCAGGCATATGCTCCGTGATACTGGTATAACCATGGCTGGTGTAATTCCTAGTATGCACAGCAATCCTTTGTGCATCGCAATAGATCTCCACTACATCCTGATCATAGGCAATACGTACTTCCTTCCCAATATAGCGGTAGGGAACAGAGTAAAAGTGCCAGTCTTCACCCACCAATACATGGTAATGTTTCTGAACTTTTGCTTTGGTGTAATGTCTGATACTGTATGGGGATTCTGGAAGAGGTTGTAGTAGTGTTTTCTCTTGACTTTTAAACAACTCGAGCCTACTGTATACTTTCTTTTGAAAGTTCAATTGATGATGATAATCCAGCTTTTCTCTAATAGCCTTATTGAGTTCTGCGAGACTATGAAAAGTATCGTTACGTAGACTGGCATAAATACGTCTATACGTAATCTTTACATTGTTCTCAACAGAAGCCTTATCTTTTGGTTTATAGGGACGAGCTGCAAGCAGAGCAATATTATTGTGGTTTGCCCATTGTTCGAGCATATCAGTAAATACAGGTTCGTATTTACAACTTTTAGATACCCATTGCCTCATGTTATCTGATTTAACAGTCAAGGGGACCCCTCCAAAGTATTCAATGGTATGATTCAAAGCTTTTACCACTTGAGGTAGTTTTGCATCAGGTAAAGCCTCCACATAACCATAACCGCTAAAGGGAAGAATAGCAATATATACAGGGCACGCGATTAGTTCTCCAGTTGAAGTATCAACATAGTGAAGCATGTCTCCAGCAAAATCAACTTCAAGCAGCTTTGCAGGAGTATGAACAAAATGCATCACAGCATTGTTTATCTTCTCCTGATCTTGTAAGAGTTCACAAAATCTAGAATATTGAAAACCTTCAGGATATTCTTTAATATATTCTTCCCAAAGTAATAATCGTGTTACACCAGTTCGATTAAGTTCCTTGCTGAAGTAACCGATCAGATTATTAAAATGAACTTTGCGCGGATCAGTATCTTCTACTACAGCGGGCTTTAAGAGCCCTAGTATGTTCTCAAGTTCTTGATCTGAACGCTTTAGTAATTCCTTAAAATCAACTCCTGTTTGCGTAAATTTCAGCAAATAAAGTGCGATTGTTTTTCTAGAAATTCTGACTTCTTTTTCAATAGTCCGTTGTGAAACTCCACGCTCTAAAAACAAAAGAATCTGTCTTATCTTAATCATACTAAGTGGTTTATTTGCCATACTGCAAGTGGTTTTTTGATTACAAACCAAACTTATGCTAAATGGCGGTTAAATCTCTACTTAGTGAGATAATGGACTTGAGAAAGGTGGTGTGCTTTGTGTCGGAATGTCAGTCCTTTACAACTCTTAAATCAGAAGTAAAGTGGCGTACTTTGCGTCGGAATAAGTGGCGACCTTTGCAGCGGAATCGTGGCGTACTTTGAAGCGGAATGGGTGGTGTACTTTGTAGCGGAATCGTGGCGACCTTTGCAGCGGAATATCCA
>NZ_JBNNFM010000076.1:0-1799 GCF_050267765.1 Flavobacterium sp. NPDC079362
CTTCGAAAACTCCATAATACGTATTAAGCTTCCTGCGGTTCCGTTCAACGGGCTTTCATCTCGTGCCCTCCGGGCAAGACGAAAGCTTAGTTATTGTGGGCTGGGTTTCTTCGTCAGTCTAAGCTTAATTTATTATGAAGCTGTTTTGTAAACAAAGGCAACCTGTCCAAATTCATTTACAGAACTTTGACAGGCTGCCATTTTATAATAATTGTGGTATGTTTATTTAACCGCTAAAACGTCCAATTTCTCAATAGATGGTGCAGTAGCCAACAATTCAGGTGCATTTTCCATTAACGCCTTTGCAATCTTACCACCAAGATGTGCTTCTCTGCCTTCTTCATCTGAAAAAGTGTCAAAAATGCCAAATGTAGAAGCGTCAATACGGAACGCATACCACGTAACAGTACCTGCTTCTTCATTAGCGAGTGGCAATGCACTTGTGATAAAGGCTTCAACATCTTTTTCTTTTCCTGCTTTAGCTTCTAGTCGAACTAATAATCCTAATTTTTTCATGTCTTTTTATTTTTAAATTAAACCAATTTTGTTTTAACAAATGTAGCACCTTTAAACTTGTGGTGCTTTTTTATTTAGTTCAAAAACTTATGAAAAAAGGTCAAGTTTTCATCATGTTTTTTGGACTGTAACCAAATTCGTTTTTAAAGGCTGTGCTAAAATTTGATAAGCTGTCATAACCAAAGTCCATATAGATTTCTGATGGGGTTGCTTCATTATTAAGCAATAATTTTTTGGCTTTGTTGAGTCGTTTTAGTTGAAACCATTTTCCTGGAGACTCTTGATATAATTGTAAAAATTTCCGCTTAAAAGTAGACAGACTCATATTACATAGAAAAGCGACCTCGTCAATATTCAAACTCGTGTACAGATTTTTTTCAATGACCATTTTAAAAGATAATTCTCTTTCATTGATTAATAATGAATGTAGATAAACAAAAAAACTTTGCCCATACTTATCAGCCAGATACAGCATAATTTCTTCAAATTTCAATTCCAGAATCTTTTGAGAGATTGTTTGATTCAAACCATAAATTTGTTGAATAGAATTAATAAAATGGATAATAAAATTGTCTTTTTCCATAAGGAAATAGGGACTACTGGCCGCTGATTTATTTAAGTCATTTGGGTTAAATAAATGCCCATATTTCAATAAAAAATCATTAATGTTTTTTTGAGAAAAGAAAAAGAGTAGGCAACTATAACTATTTGCCCCTACAATTTCTGTTGTTAAAAAATTCCCCGATGCAAGAAGCAAGGATTGTGTATCATCGATCGAAACGATGTCATTAGAAAAGTGAATGTCCTTTTGTCCGTCCAACAAAAAACTGAATACATTTTTGTTTAGGTTAATCTTATTTTTGGAAACAAGTTTATACGCCTCGTAGTTAGCAATTTGCAGGTCTGAAGTGTCCGTGTAGTTATTTTCAAATAAATCTTCTGGCAAATTTGTAATGTCCATGATAGTGTTGTTTTAAAAAACATTTTGGCATTGTAAATATATTAAAATTCTATTTCAATAATTGTTTGCTCAAGTTTGGATGAATAGGTCGTTTACCCTTGCACACAACGTTCCGGCGCTTGGCGAGGTTGCGAACTTCGGAACTAATTATTTTCTATTAAAGATAAAATTTCTTGCGAAATGTAAACGTGAATTTACTACAAAATTCGCAATCTTGCCAAACGCCTGTTGAACTAAACCTCCGGTAGCTTTCGCTGCGATGATTTAGTACCTTAGTATTTATTAACGTTTAAATAATTGATAATATGGTAACTAAAAAAAA
>NZ_JBNNFM010000077.1:0-1728 GCF_050267765.1 Flavobacterium sp. NPDC079362
AAAACTACTTCATATTGTTCAAAGTAAATGCAAAAAAGATCGTTATGTTCCCTTATCAGATCATATCATTCGGGGTGTAAAAAGGTATATTTCAGCCGAACATCCTACCACATTTTTATTTACAGGCAACACCAAAGACGCCAAAGGTTTTGATTCTCGTTACAGTCAGCGTGGCGTACAATGGGCGATTCAATCGGTTTGTAAAAAAGCAGGCATTTTAAAAGATGTACATACGCATACATTGCGCCACAGCTATGCTACGCATTTGCTCGAAGATGGTGTAAATATTCTTCAAGTTCAGAAACTGCTGGGTCATGAACGCGTGGAGACGACGATGGAATATTTGCATGTTTGCCAGCTCGAAAACCAAAAAGTACACAGTCCAATTGATACCGTTTTTGCTTTATGCAGCCGCAGTGGGAAGTAGCCGATGTGCTGAGAAAAGTCGATTTGTCCAACCAAAACTTTACCGTTCATCAAGAAAAAACGTTAAGAGCATTGACTTTGTGCCGAACTGCTGCTTTGGGCGGACATGTAGATGCTTGTGATGCTTGTGGCAACATTAGTATTAGTTACAACAGTTGTCGCAATAGGCATTGCCCGAAATGTCAAGGTCATAAACGTGAAGAATGGATTCAGGCACGTGAGCAGGATTTGTTGCCTTGTTCGTACTATCATTTGGTTTTTACCCTTCCAGATTCGCTTAATGGATTAGCGATTGCACATCCAAAAATCGTTTATAAAATCTTGTTTGATTCTGTTTGGTCGACATTAAATCAATTCGGAAAAACGGAAGGTTTGCAACTAGGAATGATTGCGATTTTACATACCTGGGGACAAAATTTAAGTTTACATCCACATTTACACTGCATTATTCCTGGTGGTGGAATTGATGCCAACGGTAAATGGAAACGCAAGATAAAAACCGATAAATACTTATTTGCAGTAAAAGCGTTAAGCAAGGTTTTTCGAGCAAAATTTGTTGCCTTGTTACGTAAAGAAAAGCTTGCCGATGCTCATGTTTTGCAAAGTTTATTTGATAAAAATTGGGTGGTTTATGCCAAACGCCCATTTGGAGGTCCCAAACAAGTAATCGAATATTTAGGAAGATACACCCATAAAGTTGCCATCAGCAATCATCGGATTAAAAATGTAACAAATCAAGAAGTTACCATTGCTTATAAAGATTATAAAGACGCAAGTAAAACTAAGCAACTCACCTTAAAAAACGAAGAGTTTACAAGGCGTTTTAGTCTTCATATTTTACCCAAACGTTTTGTAAGAATCAGGCATTACGGTATTTTAAGTAGCAGTTGGAAACGTGGCAAACTGCAACAATTACAACAAGATTTAAATATATCATTCGACCTGAAATCGAAACCAAAACGCAACTTAAAAAATATTATTGTTGTAAAGTTGGAAATCTGGTTACGTTACATGTCTTTGGGCAACGAGGTCCGCCAAAAGCATATCTTATCGAGAATACACTTGCCTATGTGAATTAGTTTTTACGGGTAAGGGAACTTGTATTTAATTGCGTCGGTAAATCGAAAAATAACAATAAGACAGCACAAGTTCAACCATAAAAAAAGCAGTAATCGTAAAATTACTGCTCGTATATCTTAAAGCTACACTTCGAAAACTCCATAATACGTATTAAGCTTCCTGCGGTTCCGTTCAACGGGCTTTCATCTCGTGCCCTCCGGGCAAGACGAAAGCTTAGTTATT
>NZ_JBNNFM010000079.1:0-1463 GCF_050267765.1 Flavobacterium sp. NPDC079362
CAATGTCATTAAGTTAAGGTGTTAATATTCTTTATTTCAATAAATTAAGATGTTTTTAATTTGTTAGTTTATAGTAATTTTCTTATATTTAAGCTATAATTTTACAGAGTTTAGATATGCCAAAGAATTCAATTTTAATAATCAAAAAATTGAGAGAAGAGATTTTTAGTAAAGAAATAATATTAGATTATAGAGTGAATGAGCAAGATTTTACTAGAAAACGTAAGCAGCCTTTTAGTCAATTGCTAATATTTATGTTGAATTTATTAAGAAAAAGTATGGCTATAGAAATTAATAATTTTCTGGAGTATTTGAATTCAAAATTAGAATCTCAGAAAGTTGAAAATTTCACATCGAGTGCTTTTGTTCAAAAAAGGAAAAAGATAAAACCTGAGGTTTTTAATTATTTATCCTCAGTAATTATAGATAATTATTATGTCCAAAGTAATGAAAATATTAAACGATTTAAGGATTTTAGAGTTTTAGCTGTTGATGGTTCAAAGATAACCCTGCCGTTTACTGAGGAATTAAAAATATGTTTTGGCGAATCTAAAAATCAGACCAATACATCAATAGTTCAGGCAAGATCATCTGTATTGTATGATGTATTAAATGGGTTAGTTTTAGATTCAGTTTTAGAAAACATAAAAACAGGAGAAAGAGAGTTAGCCTTGAGCCATAAATCACATTGGAAAGAAAATGATTTAATAATTTATGACCGGGGATATCCTTCTTATGACTTTAAATACGAGCATATTAAATCGGGAATTGATTATTTAATAAGAGTACAAAAAAATCATAGTAAAATAGTAAGTTCTTTCATCTTAAGTGAGAAAAGAACTTTGATTGTTGATGTTTTTCCACAAGAAAAACACATATTTGAAGGGAAAGATTATGATAAAACTACTAGTATAAAAGTTCGTTTAGTCAGGGTTGATTTGCCTGGTGGAGAAATTGAAATTTTGATGACATCTTTATTAGACAGTCAAATTTACCCTTCAAATATATTTAAAGAATTATACTTTTTAAGATGGGGAATTGAGACCTTTTACGATGAATTAAAAAATAAATTAAAAGTAGAATATTTCACAGGTTATTCTAAGATGAGTATTGAGCAGGATTTTTTCTGTGCTGTATTTATCAGTAACCTGCAGTCAATTATTGTAAACGATTTAGAAGAAGAATTAAAGGTTAAGAATCAAAACACAAAATTAGATTATAAAATAAACACAAATTTGTCTTATGGATTTTTAAAAAACCGAATTTTAGAATTGCTTTTTAAAGAAGCTCCTTTGGAAGAAGTATTCAAAGAGTTAGAAAATTTATTTCTTCAAAATACAATTCCAATTCGATTAAATCGTAATAATAAACGGGAAGCAGGTAAATACAGAACTAGAGTAAGACCTTTAGTGCTTAAAAATCAAAAAGATGCGATATGAAATTTTCTTAACTTAATGACATTG
>NZ_JBNNFM010000080.1:0-1296 GCF_050267765.1 Flavobacterium sp. NPDC079362
TCCTTTTAAAGAAAATCGTCTAAATCCGTTATTATGCTTGAGTTGGGCAAACACAGGCTCTACATCGGCAGAGCGTTGCTTTCTTCTTTGTATTCCTATTTCACTTAGCAGTAATTCCCTTGTCCTTTGTTTATGCCTTTCAAGGTTATGGTTTCGCTCTATACTTCTGTTTCCCTGAGCTTTAAAACATTGACCTCGAAGTGAACAGCCTTCACAGTTTTTGGCCTGATAATGAGATAAGGTTTGGGTGTATCCTGCAGCTGTTGTTTTCTGGTTTTGATGTGTTTTATGCATTTTTTGTCCCATTGGGCATACATAATAATCTTCTTGCTCGTTGTAATGGAGATTTTCTTTGCTAAAAGCCTTGTGTTTCTTTTGGTAGTTTTGATCTTGTTCTTTTTCAAAAGTATTATATTTTACAAAAGCTTTGAGCTTCTTTTGCTCCAGATAATCATAGTTTTCTTCACTTCCATAACCTGCGTCAGTAGTTATCTCTTTTATCTTTTTAAATATTTTCTTGCCGAAGGTTTGTTCCAAATTTTCTAAATGAGGTTTGAGGGTTTTGGTATCGGTCGGATTTTGGTGGATGGTATAATGAACGATGATCTGATTTTGTGTAGATATCTGGGTATTATAAGCTGGCTTGAGCTGCCCGTTTAGCATATGATCTTCTTTCATGCGCATAAAAGTAGCCTGGGTGTCGGTTTTGCTGTAACTGTTTCTTTCCCCTAGAATAGCTTCTTGCTTTTCATACTTTTCAAGATTGGCAGTGAAATTATTTTTTATATAGCGTAATTTTGCTTTTGCTTTAGAACTTGCCTTTTCATTACCGGAGAGTTTTGCATCTATTTTAGCTACAGTTTTCTGAATTATCTCTTTACTGATTTCTTTGAATTCTGTTGGTTCCGGGTTTGGATCCTCTTCATTATTGATGCTTTGGGCATATTTCCATAATTCTTCCAACTGAGTCAGCATTTTAGCTTTGTTGGTTTTAATGCTGTTGCCCCACACAAAAGTGTACCTGCCAGCCTGAGCTTCTATTTTTGTGCCATCTGTATAAATTTGTTTTAGGTTTACCAGCCCTTCTGATGCCAGCATTAAAACTACCTGCTTGAAGATTTCTTTAAAACTCTCTTTGAGTTTGTCACTTCTAAATCTATTAATTGTATTGTGATCAACAATAGTCATAGAAGTAAGCCACATAAAATTAATATTCTCGCGAAGTGCAAGTTCTATCTTTCGTGAAGAGTAAATATTAGTCATATAAGCATACAACATCACTTTGAGTAACATCTT
>NZ_JBNNFM010000081.1:0-1241 GCF_050267765.1 Flavobacterium sp. NPDC079362
GCTGTTGTACTTGGAATCAATGTTCCGCCAGTTAAAGCAGTATACCAAACGATATTAGATTCGTTTAACTGAATACTTGCAAAAGTTGGCAAAGTCGACTGACAGAAATTCTGTGTTCCTGCAGTTACCAAACTTGGCGTTCCAGGATCTGTTACTATTACTGCAACTTCTAATCTCAATGCACTCTCACAAAGTGAAGTTGCATCTTTTATCGCTGCATAATAAGTCCCACTTGTTAAAGCTGTAGTACTTGGAATCAATGTTCCGCCATTTAAAGCAGTATACCAAACGATATTAGATTCGTTTAATTGAATACTTGCAAAAGTTGGCAAAGTGGACTGACAGAAATTCTGAGTTCCCGCAGTTACCAAACTCGGTGTTCCCGGATCTGTTACTATTACTGCAACTTCCAGTCTTAATGCACTTTCACAAAGTGATGTTGCATCTTTTATAGCCGCATAATAAGTACCACTTGTTAAAGCTGTAGTACTTGGAATCAATGTTCCGCCAGTTAAAGCAGTATACCAAACGATATTAGATTCGTTTAACTGAATACTTGCAAAAGTTGGCAAAGTCGACTGACAGAAATTCTGTGTTCCTGCAGTTACCAAACTTGGCGTTCCAGGATCTGTTACTATTACGGCAACTTCTAATCTCAATGCACTCTCACAAAGTGAAGTTGCATCTTTTATCGCTGCATAATAAGTCCCACTTGTTAAAGCTGTAGTACTTGGAATCAATGTTCCGCCATTTAAAGCAGTATACCAAACGATATTAGATTCGTTTAATTGAATACTTGCAAAAGTTGGCAAAGTGGACTGACAGAAATTCTGTGTTCCCGCAGTTACCAAACTTGGTGTTCCAGGATCTGTTACTATTACGGCAACTTCCAGTCTCAATGCACTCTCACAAAGTGATGTTGCATCTTTTATCGCTGCATAATAAGTACCACTTGTTAAAGCTGTAGTACTTGGAATCAATGTTCCGCCAGTTAAAGCAGTATACCAAACAATATTAGATTCGTTTAATTGAATACTTGCAAAAGTTGGCAAAGTCGACTGACAGAAGTTTTGTGTTCCCGCAGTTACCAAACTTGGTGTTCCCGGATCTGTTACTATTACGGCAACTTCCAGTCTCAATGCACTCTCGCAAAGTGATGTTGCATCTTTTATAGCCGCATAATAAGTGCCACTTGTCAAAGCTGTTGTACTTGGAATCAATGTTCCGCCAGTTAAAGCAGT
>NZ_JBNNFM010000083.1:0-1009 GCF_050267765.1 Flavobacterium sp. NPDC079362
GATCCCAGAGAATCATTCTGCCCGATTAATAGACAGTGTTGTTGAACAGTTGGAAATTTCCGAGATTATATCACAGTTTAAAGGCGGTGGAAGATCCAGCTACCATCCTAAGATGTTATTGAAAATATTGTTTTACGGATATCTCAATAATACCTATTCCAGCCGAAAGCTGGCTAGAGCCGTGAAGGAGAATATATATTTTATGTGGCTCTCGGGAGGACTTCAGCCGGATTTTAGAACTATCAATGACTTTAGAGGAAAAAAATTAAAAGGGAATATCGAAAAACTTTTCAGCCAGGTCGTTCTGATGATGGTAGATTTAGAGCTCATTAGCCTGGAGAGACAATTTATTGATGGTACTAAAATAGAAGCCAACGCACATAAATACAGCTTTGTGTGGAAGAAAGCAGTTGAAAAACATAAAGACAGGCTTCAGGGAAAAATCGATGCTGTTCTGGCAGATATTGGTCAGGCTATCGAGTCAGACATTATGCATACTGATAACCAAACTGATACCAAGGTAGACAGTAAGAAATTAGAAGAAAAAATACACGAGATCAACCAAAGTGAAAAAAAGCAGAAGCTGAGTAAACAGCAGAACAAATCACTTCAAAAACTCGAGAAAGAACAGCTTGTAAAACTTAAAGAATATGAGAAACATCTCGAAATTCTGGGGGATAGAAACAGTTATTCGAAAACCGATACCGATGCTACTTTTATGCGCATGAAAGAAGATCATATGGGCAACGGACAATTAAAAGCGGGTTATAATATTCAGATTTCTACAGAAAATCAAATTATTACACATTACTCCACCCACCAGACTTCTACTGATTTTACCACATTAAAGACTCACTTAGAAGGATTCAAAAGCAACTACGGCAAACAATCTGCAAAAGTTATAGCCGATGCGGGCTATGGAAGTGAGGAAAATTATCAACTCCTTGAAGACAAAGAAATTGATTTTTTTGTTCCCTACAACATGTACCGTATCGAAGAGACCCGTAAG